>CAYZND010000055.1:0-9555 GCA_964479495.1 uncultured Mesoterricola sp. | reverse complement strand
GGCTTCGAGGCCCCCCAGCCCCCCGGTGAGCTGGCCTTCCCGGGCGGCATGGCGGAGCCCCGCGACCGGGACCTGCCGGCCACGGCCCGCCGTGAGCTCCACGAGGAGCTGGGCATCCAGGAGGGCCTGTGGGAGATGGGCTGTTTCCCCGATGGCGTGGCCAAGGCCCTGACCCGGTTCACGCCCGTGTTCTTCCGCTGGGAGGCCCCGGAACCCCGTTTCCAGGTGGGCTACGAGATCCAGGAGGTGCTCCTCCTGCCCCTGGCCCCCCTGGCCCAAGCGCCCTGGACGCTGCAGGCCTTCGAGCGGCAGGGCATCCACTTCCAGGTTCCCCGCCTGGAGCTGCCCGAGGCTCCGCTCTGGGGCGCCACGGCCTACGTCCTGAAGGCGTGGCTGGACGTCCTTGCGCGGGCAAGGACCGAGGCTCTCTGATACCCTGATCCATTCGTTCGGTCTTTCCAAAGGTCGGTGCCGGTGAAATTCCTCAGCAGCCATGTCATCCACTTCTTCCTCATGGGGGCGGGCATCTCCCTGGTCCTGGGCATGCTGACGCCCACCCTGCGTCCCGAGCGCACCCGGAACAGCATCCTGAAATACCTGGGCGGGCTTGTGGGCATCGGACTGGTCCTGGCGTGGGTGATGTACCTGCTCCCGCGGAATCCCGTGCGCTTCTGAGAGACGGCATGCAGGCGATCCGGGCTCACGCGAAGACCGCCTCCCATCATCTGGTCCGGGGCTGGCTCGATCTCAACCGGCAGGTTCCCCTCCTGCGCCGCGTGGGCAAGTTCGTGTGGGGCGTGCTGAAGAAGTACCACCGCGACGACTGCCTGAGCTACGCCGCCAGCGTCAGCTTCTTCCTCATGATCTCGCTGATCCCCCTGGCAACGCTCTTCTTCAAGCTGATGGCCACCGTGCTGGGTACCGGGGCCTACAGCCTGAGGCTGCAGAGGGCCATCGTGGAGATGTATCCCTACCTGCCCGACAACTTCATCCGCGACACCATCGCCCAGAGCAAGAAGGTGGACTGGAGCTTCGCCTGGGTCTTCCTGATCTTCGGCGCCAACTGGGGGGTCACCCAGCTGGACCGCTCCCTCTCCCACATCTTCGGCCTGCGCGCAAAGCCCCATCACCAGACGCGCCGGCACTACTGGCTGCGGCGCCTGGGCGTGGTGCTCGCGGGGCTCGGCTTCCTGGTGATCCTGCTCTCGGCGGGTTTCGAGTGGAGCCTGCGGCGCAACGCCCTCTTTCCCCCGACCATGGCCCTGACCGTGCTTCCCGCCGCCATCGGGCTGGTGCTCATCACCATCGTCCTCCAGCACCTGCCGCGCCGGCACGTGCAGTTCCGCCACGCCTTCGCCGGCGCCCTGGTGACCACCCTGCTCTGGTGGGGCGCCAAGGGTGCCTTCGGCTTCTACTACGCCCATGCGAAGACCGCCACCTGGGGCATCCTCTATGGCTCACTCGGCAGCCTGATGGCGGCCCTCTTCTTCCTCTACTACAGCTGCTGCATCTTCCTGCTCGGCGCCGAGGTCACGGCCGCGTTCTACAAGCAGGACACCACCGCGAACCTGCGCATTCCCGACACCTTCCGACTGCGCCGTGGAAAGCAGAAGGCTGACGTCGAAGCGGAAAAAGTGATCAGCTCCTGATCAGTCCGTGTCCCGGCCATAGCCGCTGCTGGGGATCTCGAAGCCCTGGGCGCGGTATTCGTTGATCTTGTTGCGCACCGTCCGCAGCGCGATGTCCAGCTGCTGGGAGCAGTGGGTCCGGTTGCCGTCGAGAGCCGCGAGCGTGGACAGCAGCCAGAAGCGCTCCAGCTCGGGCAGGGACAGGCCCAGCGGCAGGGCCACCAGGGTTCCCAGGGGGACGCCCTTGAGGGGTTTCTGCGGATCGCCAACCTCGAGGCCCGACGGTGTGTGGGTCACGGAAACGGGCGTCACTGCAGGGAGGGGCTCCGGCAGGGGCTCCGGTGGATCGACGGGCAGGTTCAGGAGCTGCTCCGGATCCAGCAGCCAGTGCAGGTCCTTCTCCGTGAGGGCACTGCCGTGGTTGAGCACGACACAGCGCTGGATGGCATTCTCCAGCTCGCGGATGTTCCCGGGCCAGCCGTGCCGGCCGAGGGCCGCCAGGAAGCTGGGGGATAGCTTGGGGGTGGTGCGGTCGTTCTCCCGGGCATAGCGCTCCGCGAAGTGGGCGGCCAGCAGGGACAGGTCCGCGGCCCGCTCCCGCAGGGGCGGCATGCGCAAGGGGATCACGTTCAGGCGGTAGTAGAGGTCCTCGCGGAAGCGGCCTTCCTTCACCTCGGCCGCCAGGTCGCGGTTGGTGAGGGCGATGACGCGCACATCCACTTGGATGGGACGGTTGCCCCCCAGGCGGTCGATGGTGCGCTCCTGGAGCACCCGCAGGAGCTTGCCCTGCAGCCCCAGGGGAAGCTCGCCGATCTCGTCCAGCACCAGGGTGCCGCCGTCCGCCAGCTCGAAGCGGCCGGCCTTGGCGCTGGTGGCGCCTGTGAACGCCCCCTTCTCGAAGCCGAACAGCTCGGATTCCAGGAGCGTTTCCGGGATGGCCGCGCAGTTGATGGCGATGAAGGGCCCCTTGCGACGCGGGCTCGAGGTATGGATGAGCTTGGCGAGCAGTTCCTTGCCGGTGCCGCTCTCGGCCTGGATCAGGATCGTGGCCCGGCTGTCCGCCGCGCGGCGCGCCAGGGCCAGGGTCTCCACCAGGGCCGGATCCTGGGTGAGGATCACGGTGGCTTCGCCGGGTTCCTCGGCCTTCAGGCGCTCGTCGCTCTTGATGGCCTTCCGCACGGCCGTCACGAGCTCGTCGGGGCTGAAGGGCTTGGAGAGGTAGTCGAAGGCCCCCAGGCGCATGGCCTCCCGGGCCGTATCCAGGCTGCCGAAGGCGGTGACCAGGAGCACGGGCAGGACCGGATCCAGGGCCTTGAGGCGCGCGGTGAGCTGCAGGCCGTCGATGCCCATCATTCGCAGGTCCGTGACCACCGCATCGAAGGCCCCGGGCCGCGTCATCCGGAGCGCTTCCTCCCCGCTCTTGGCCTGTTCGGTGACGAATCCGGCTCGCTTCAGGCTCAACGCCATGCCGTCCCGCATCCCGGGATCGTCATCCACCACCAGTATCCTCAAAGGATTCGCCATGTCCGGTTCCAAGACCTTCCTACGTCCAGCTTATCGGTGCTCCCCACCCTGACTGGAATTTTGGCGCAATCGCTGTTTCCCCAACCGCTTCGGCCCTTCGCTCGTGGGAACTTCCCCCCGGACCGGGTCCCCATGCCGGGCAATGAGCAGGTAGAGCTGGCGTCGGCTCACGCCGAGCCGGCCGGCGGCCTCCACCCGGTTGCCGTAGCTGCGACGCAGGGCCCGATGAAGAAGGATCCGCTCGAGCACGTGCAGGTTCGAAGCCAGGTCCTCAGCCTCCAAGGGCAGCGGACCACCGCTGCCCATGGGGACCTCGTCCGGAAGCTGCCCGAGCAGGCGCCAGCGGACGAGCCGGTTCCGCAGGCCCCGCAGGTTGCCCGGACAGGGGAGCACGCTGAGCGAAGGCGGAAGCGGCGGTTCGACGCCCTCCTCCCGGGCGAGGATCGCCAGGCATTCCAGGGCCGCCTGGGGATCTTCTTCCAGGGCGCACAGGCGGAGCGCCACGCAGCGGGCTGCGACCGTTGCGACGCCGGCATCCTCGGGCGCCCGGTGGGAACCCATGATGCCGCGCGGATGGGCGCGCAGCCAGGTTTCGGAAACGCCTGGCTCCATGAGCTCCACGTCGTCCAGAACGTCCGCACCGCGGCGTTCTGCAAACCACGCCACCACGGTGCTGACGCCCGTCCCCGCGTCGCCGTAGATCCAGAGGGGCGCGTCCAGCTCCGCCAAATCCGGCAGGGCGCCACCCCATCGGGAGTATCCGGGCATCTGGAGCAAAGGGATCATGGGTCGCGCCGGGTTCGATTCAGGAAGAATTCCCTCCCAGTCTGCCATGGCAAGGACCGGATAATGGAAGCGGCCCGCTTCCGGGCCTGACCTCCTGCCTCCCATGAACCTGATCCTGCTCTTCCCCGAGGACTTCGTCTCCGAGCGCATCGCCCGCCTGTCGGGGCGGCGCCTGGATCACATGACGTCCGTGCACCGGGCCCAGGTCGGGGATGAGGTGTCCGTGGGACTCCTGGGCGGCCGCATGGGGCGGGCGACCGTGACGCACTTGGATGCGGAGGTGGTGGAACTCGAGGTCCGTTGCGAGCAGGAACCTCCTCCAAAGCTCCCGCTCACGCTCATCCTGGCCCTTCCCCGCCCCAAGGTCCTCAACCGTGTGATTGCCGCGGCCACCAGCCTGGGCGTCCAGCGCATCTACCTCGTCAATGCCTGGCGGGTGGAGAAGAGCTACTGGAAGAGCCCGCGACTCGCGGAGGAGAACCTGCTCCAGCAGCGGATCCTGGGCCTCGAGCAGGCCAAGGACACGGTGCTTCCGGAACTGCATCTCAAGCGCCTGCTGCGCCCCTTCGCCGAGGAGGAGCTGCCCCATCTGGTGGAGGGCTCCCTGGCGCTGGCGGCCCACCCCGGGAGTCCGGAGCCCTGTCCCCGCGCCATCGGGAGTCCCGTGACCCTCGCCATCGGCCCCGAGGGGGGCTTCCTGCCCGCCGAGATCGAGCTGCTGGGCCGGAGCGGATTCAGGCCCGTGGACCTCGGCCCCCGGATCCTGCGCGTGGAGACCGCCGTGGCGGCGCTCACCGCACGTCTGTTCTGAACGGAGACCCCATGGTCAGGAAGAATGCCAAGCTTGGGAGCGGTCAGTTCCAGTGGAACGCAGGCGGCTGGTTCGGGGCCCAGCTGGGGGGTTCCCTGTGGATGCTCATCCTCGGCTTCACGCTGCTGGGCCGGCAGCCTGGCCTGGGTGCACTGGCGCTGGCGCTGGCCCTGCTGGTGAACGCGACGGGCTTCCTCCTGTGGTGGCGCCGGGATCGGCTGGCGCCCTATCCCTGCATCCAGGGACTCCTGGCCCTCGTGTGCGTGGCCACCCTGATCCTCCTGGTCACCTTCGACGCCACGGGCCGCCTCGCACTGCTGGACCCCCGCTTCCGGGACAACCCCCGGGGGCTCTACACGATCGTGCTCATGTTCCCGGGACTCATGGCGCTGTTCCACTTCCAGAACCGCATGGGGAAGAAGAAGTAGCTCACGACCCGGACACGGGCTCAGGCACGCTGGAGGTGGTCCACGCCTGGGTGGAACCGGGGCTCTTTGCCATCGCGACCAGCTCCCGCAGGTAGTGGTCCAGCGCGTAGTCCAGCCATCGGAAGCCCGGCGCGCCGCGGCCCACGTAGCCCATGTGCCCCCCTTTGGCCTCCTCGTGCAGATGTACCTGAGGCGAGAGCTCCGCATCCATGAGATCCGCGGAGGGCACGAAGGGATCATCCTTCGAGGTCAGCAGGACCGTGGGCACCTGGACCCCGCGCAAGTGGGGCCTGCAGTCGCACGACGCGTAGTAGTGGTTGCGGTCCCGGAAACCCGCCGCCCGGGCGGTGAAGAGCTCGTCGAACTCGCGGAGGGTCGCCAGCGCGGGAATGTCCACGGGTTGCTCCAGGAGGCCCAGCTCCCAGCGCTCCTGGACATGCTTGCGCAGCAGCTTCACGAACCGCAGGTCGTACATCCGATTCACTCCCTGGCAGAGCCTCCGCGAGGCCAAGTCCAGGTCGAAGGTGGGGTTCACGGCGATGGCCAGGTCCGGCTGGGGCAGCTCCGCATCGCGGCCCAGCAATAGGAGCAGCACGGTGGCGCTGAGGGAGAAGCCCACGGCCGCATGGAGATGCTCGGGGAAGAAACCGCGCCCCACCTGGATCATGGCGGCCATGTCCGGCGTGCAGCCCATGTGGTAGGGCTTCGCAGCGAGCCCCCGCCCCTCTCCGGAGCCCCGGTGATTGATGGCCATGACGGTGTGTCCCTGCATGGCGCACAGGGTGGCCGCCCTCTGCATGTAGTCCGCGTCGGAGCTCCCCCCCAGGCCATGGAACAGGTGGACCACCACATCGGACGTGCCCCGGGCCAGGAGCACCCGCAGGGCATCGCCATCGGCCAGCTTCAGGTTCAGCCGCTCCCAGGGCAGATCGGCCGCCGGCGAGGGCAGGAAGTGGCCAAGCAGCGTCTGCAGGTGCGCACCCTTCGCCCAGAAGGGAGGACGGCAGGAAAGGGTCGGACGGCGCATGGGGCTTCAGTCTATCCCGGTACAAAGCGAAGCGGCCCCGAAGGGCCGCCGCGTGAACGTCGATCCGGAGCTACAGCTTCTGGACGTTGGTCGCCTGGGGGCCCTTCTGGCCCTGGGCGATGTCGAAGCTGACGCGCTGGTTCTCCTCAAGGGTGCGGAAACCGCGGGTCTGGATGGCGGAGTGGTGAACGAAGAGGTCTGCGCCGCCTTCATCGGGGGTGATGAATCCGTACCCCTTTTCGGCGTTGAACCACTTGACGGTGCCTTGGGACATAACTTGCTTCCTGCGATGGGACTGGGATGTGCTTGCTATGACATCCCCCCAGCCAGGCCGTCAAAGCGTGTTGGTGATTCCCGCGCCCAGCGGGTCACCGAGACAAGTGTGCCGTGAATCGGAAAAGCTGTCCCCAAAAATCCCCAAGAAAGTCACAACTTCCCCCTCCGAAACCTGGACGACCCATCGCAAGCAGAATGGCGCGCCCTTTGCATTGAGCCCGAGCCATGTTCCGTCCACGTCACGAGGCCATCCGGATCGGGGATCGCGTCAGGAGCTACGATCTGCCAGGCCTATCGGACCAGGACTTCATCTCGGGCATCGTGGTCGGGACCTGCCTGCTGGCAGGGATTCCCCGCTTCATCATCCAGTCGGAGACCCAGACCGTGCATGGGCAGGAAGATCCTTGCAGCCGCACCTTCTTCGCCCCCGCCCACAGCGTCGTGAACGAGCGGGATCTGGAGGATAGGCCGATCCTGCATCACGTCGCGTGACCCCGGCACGTTGACGGGGCTCGACGACACCGTGTGAAATGGAATTGGCAGGCGCCGAGCGCCGCCCCGGCGGAAGGTGTCACTTGGCGAAGAAGCGGTCTTGGTGGAAGCGCATCCTTCGGGGGATGGTCATCCTGGCGGGTGTCTTCCTCGTCAGCAGCACCACAGGTGTCTTCATCCTGCGCTTCCTGCCGGTGCCCTTCTCGACCCTGATGGTCCAGCGCCGGATTCAGTCCTGGTTCAAGCCGGGCCCCTATACCTCCCGTCACGACTGGGTGCCCCTCGAGGACATCGCCCCCAGCATGGGTGTGGCGGTCATCGCCGCCGAGGACCAGAACTTCCCCGAGCACTTCGGCTTCGACTGGCAGGCCATCGAGAAGGCCATCGCCCACAACGAGCGCAGCCGGCGCAAGCGGGGAGCCTCCACGGTCTCCCAGCAGACCGCCAAGAACCTGTTCCTGTGGGAGACGCGCTCCTGGGTGCGCAAGGGCTTCGAAGCCTATTTCACACTGCTGATCGAGCTGATCTGGTCGAAGCAGCGGATCCTGGAGGTCTACCTGAACATCGTGGAGTTCGGCGACGGCGTCTACGGCGTGGAAGCAGCCTCCCGCACCTTCTTCGGCAAGCCCGCCAAGAAGCTCCGCCCCAGCGAAGCTGCTCTGCTGGCCGCGGTCCTGCCCAACCCCCACCGGTTCAAGGTCACCGCCCCCTCCGGCTACGTGCGGGGTCGGCAGGCGTGGATCCTGGGGCAGATGGGAGCCCTGGGTGGACCTGAGCTGCTGAAGTCCCTGGGCGAGTGAGGGTGACCGCAGTGAGTGGAACAACGACTCGGTCATCCATCCACGAAGCCGAACAGGTTGTTTTAAAATTCCGGCATACACGATAACATTCATCAGTTTTCAAACCGTGATGCGCGTCGCAGCATCCCTTTTTGAGGTACTGCATGAAGGTAAGTATTCTTCTGCCTGGACTGCTCTGTATCGCTCCGCTGGCGGCCCAGATCGCACTCTCACCCTCCCAGGGGCCCAAGGGACAACCCATAACGGCAACGGTGTCTGTGCCGGGGGCGGTTTCCTACCACTGGTCCTTTGGGCCGGGTTCCGTACCTCAAATCAACAGTGGTCAGGGCACCTCACAGCTGGTGTTCACACCACAAGCTGTTGGAGCTATCGATGTCTATTGCGATGTCGTCACGACATCCTCCAGCGCACATTTCAAGGCCGTAGCCGCCATCGAGTTACCGCCAAAATATGATGGCATACTCCCGATAACCGGCACCAGCGCCGCCCAGCCTGGAGACCTGATGGGATTTGTTCTCAGATTCTACGGCGGCAGTGGCACTGTGAAAGTGAAGGATCAAACAGGAGCGATCCTTCAGATCTTTCCGGTTTCACCCGGGGTTCCCTTCTGGGTGGCAGCGCCAACAACATCAGGAACCTCCAAAACCTTCCATCTTGAGCTCAGCGGTCCTGGCGGAATCTTGGGTCCAATACTCGCCAGAAACATCTACCCACCAACCACAAACGGAAGGATCATCCCACCTGCAGCAGTAACTGCCGGGACAGCCGAGAACATTGTCCGTTTGGATTCCTGGCGATATCCGGGGAGTAGCATTTACGGCTCAGACTATCGTTGGGATGCAATCGTTGGTGGGATTTTCACCAACACAACGCCTCACGAAGCCAAGTTCATGGTCACAGCCGCGCCCGGCGGAGAGGTGGTCGCGACGGCCAGCTACTATCGACCAAAAACCGCCTCGAACCCCGCAGGCAGGGTGTCTACCACCAACCTCCCACCTATTGGTGTACCCATCAAGGTAATCGCGGCTCCCGATGCGACTATCCAGTGTGATGAATCGGCGGTGAACTTGGATGCTCGCGGTGTCACCGCCGAGATTCCTGTCCACCCATTTTTCCCAGATCCAGGAAATGTCTATGGTTATCCCAAGCGTCTTTACTATTCCTGGACCATCTCCGGGGGTGTTCTGAAGAGCAACGGTGGGCGCAGTGTGATGTTTGATGTCACGGCAAAGCAAGGGGAGACCGTGACCCTTCGCTGCACCGTCACGAACGACGCTGGGACTTCCGTGGTCGGAGAAAAAGTGTTCACCCTCGAGTGAGGCTTGATTGATTCAAGGGATGCAGCCTCATACGCAAATTCGGCCGCACCGTTGAGCATCATCAAGGAGATCTATCCCAGATAGATCTCCTTGATGGCATTCACCAAGGCCTCGGCATCCTCCTGAGTGTTGTACCCCTGCATGGAGATCCGCACGAAGAGGCGGTCCCTATGGGAGGTCACGGGGATCTCGATGCGGAACCCCTCGAAGAGGGTCTCCTTGAGCCGGTTCGCATCCATGGGCGGCACGGGGATCACCACCATCTGGCCGAAATCGCCTTCCTGGCAGACCGGGGCCAGGCCCGTCATGGCGGAGATGCGCACCAGGGTCTCCGCGACGAGGTCGTGGCAGCGAGCGCGAACCGCCGCCCAGTCGTGGCGTTCCTGGAAGGCGATGGCCGCAGGCACGGACAGGAAGGCCGACAGGTCCCGGGTGCCCAGCCACTGGAGACGGCGCTCCAGGGT
>CAYZND010000054.1:0-14247 GCA_964479495.1 uncultured Mesoterricola sp. | reverse complement strand
GGTCAGGTCGAGGAAGCGGCTGGCCTGGGCGGTCTACACCAACTACAAGCGCATCCTGATGCCCAAGCGGGGCCTGGATGCCGGCAGCGAGGTGGAGCTGGCCAAGAGCAACATCCTGCTCATCGGCCCCACGGGCACCGGCAAGACCCTCCTGGCCCAGACCCTGGCGCGCGTGCTGGATGTCCCCCTGGCCATGGCGGACGCCACGACCCTGACCGAAGCCGGCTACGTGGGCGAGGACGTGGAGAACATCCTCACCAAGCTCCTGCAGGTGGCCAACTACGATGTGGAGCGGGCCCAGCGGGGCATCGTCTTCATCGACGAGATCGACAAGATCGGCCGCAAGAGCGAGAACCCGAGCATCACCCGCGACGTGAGCGGGGAAGGTGTCCAGCAGGCGCTCCTGAAGCTCATCGAGGGCACCGTCGCCAACGTCCCCCCCCAGGGCGGACGCAAGCACCCCCACCAGGAGTTCATCCAGGTGGACACGTCCAACATCCTCTTCATCTGCGGCGGCGCCTTCGTGGGCATCGACGAGATCATCAAGCAGCGCATCCGGGCCAAGGCGGTGGGCTTCGGCGCCCAGGTGACCTCCAAGATGAGCAAGGAAGGCTTCCTGAAGTTCGTGGAGCCCGAGGACATCATCAAGTTCGGCCTCATCCCCGAGCTGGTGGGCCGCCTGCCCGTGGCCGCCACCCTGGATCCCCTGGACCGCGCGGCCCTGGTGGCCATCCTCACGCAGCCCAAGAACGCGGTCACCAAGCAGTTCGCCAAGCTCTTCGACATGGATGACGTGGAGCTGGTCTTCGAGGAAGCGGCCCTGGAGTGCATCGCCGATCAGGCCATGAACCGCAAGCTGGGCGCCCGCGGCCTGCGCTCCATGCTGGAGCAGATCCTCCTGGAGCCCATGTTCGAGCTGCCCTCCGAGTCCCGCACCAACAAGACCGTGCTGCGCATTACCCGTGAGCGTGTGGAGAAGGAGCTGGGCCTGCCCAGCATTCCCATCTCGGCCGCCGGCTGAGACCGACCCTCCCCCACGAGAGAGCCGGGCCACGCCCGGCTCTCTCATTTCCTACCGGCAAGTGTGCTGCGCACCTCACGCGGGGCTTGCGCGGGAATCGTACAATCGATGTGAGCCGGTGATCCACCGCTCCGTGGAGCAGACCTTTGAGCAGCGCCAAGACCCTCACCCTTCCCGCCATTCCGATCCGCGACATGGTGCTCTTCCCCGGGGGCCGCGTGCCCTTCGTGGTGGGCCGCAAGGCCTCCGTCCGAACCCTGGAGCTGGCCATCAAGGCCGGAGACCACCTGGTGATGGTGACCCAGCGGGATCCCAAGGAGGAGGAGCCGAAGCAGGAGAATCTCTATCCCACAGGCACCCTGGCCCTGGTGGAGTCCCTCATCGCCCTGCCCAAGGACTACTACAAGGTGGGCGTGAAGGGCGTGGCCCGCGTGCACCTGGAACGCTACATCGACGACGGGGACGTGATCCAGGCCGAGGTGTCCATCCTGAACGAGCCCACCGCTGCGGGAGAGGTGGCGCTCCAGGAAGCCTTCCTTCAGGCCTCCAGTGTGTTCCTGTCCCGCAATCCCGATGCCAGCCGGCTCCTCTCCGTGGACCAGGTGAAGGAGCTGCCCCTGGGCCGCGCCATCGACACCGTGGCCGGCCTGATCCCGGCGGAGGTCCGGGAGAAGCAGGGTGTCCTGGAGCAGCTCGAGATCGAGCCCCGGCTCCATGCGGCGCTGAAGCTCCTGGAGCTCGACGGTGCCCGCCATGCTGTGGACAAGGAGCTGGAGGAGAAGACCCGGCAGCGCCTGGACGAGGACCACAAGCAGTACGTCCTGGGCGAGAAGATGCGCGTCATCCAGCAGGAGCTGGGCAAGAAGGGCGAGAAGGACGAGGTGACCCGGCTCCGGGAACGGATCGTCGAGGCCGGCATGAGCGAGGAGGCTGAGAAGAAGGCCCTCGAGGAGCTGGACCGCATGGAGACCATGCCGCCCCAGAGCGCCGAGGCCACGGTCTCCCGGACCTACATCGACTGGCTCCTGGCCCTGCCCTGGAAGCAGCTGGCGGATGAGCACCTGGACCTGGACGAGGCGGAGCGGATCCTGGAAGAGGATCATGCCGGCCTCGAGAAGGTGAAGGCCAGGATCCTGGAATACCTCGCGGTCATGAAGCGCCTGCGCGACACCGGCAAGCGGGAGGACGGCCAGCCGGCGCCCCTCCGGGGTCCCATCCTCTGCCTGGTGGGCCCTCCCGGGGTGGGCAAGACCTCCCTGGCCCGCTCCATCGCCCGATCGCTCAACCGCCCCTTCCTGCGCTTCTCCCTGGGCGGCGTGCGGGACGAGGCGGAGATCCGCGGCCATCGCCGCACCTACATCGGCTCCATGCCCGGCCGCATCATCTCGCTCATGAAGAAGGCCGGGGTGCGCAACCCGCTCATGCTCCTGGACGAGATCGACAAGATGGCCTCCGACTGGCGTGGCGACCCCAGCTCCGCCCTGCTGGAAGTCCTCGACCCCGAGCAGAACAGCGGCTTCCAGGACCACTACCTGGATGTGGGCTTCGACCTCAGCCAGGTGCTGTTCCTCTGCACGGCCAACGTGCGGCACCAGATCCCCCAGCCCCTGGAGGACCGCCTGGAGATCATTGAGCTCTCGGGCTACACCCGGCGCGAGAAGCTGGCCATCGCCCAGCAGCACCTGGTGCCCAAGTCCCTGGAGCGCCATGGCATGACGGACCTTGGCATCGTCTTCGAGAACGAGGCCGTGGAGAAGATCGTCCAGGCCTACACCAAGGAGGCCGGGGTCCGGCAGCTCGAGCGCGAGATCAGCGCCGTGCTGCGCAAGCTGGCCCGCCACAGCCTCCAGCCCGGGAAGGGCGAGCTGGCCGGGTCGGACTTCGATCCCGATGTGCGGCCGGAGCGCCTGCCCAAGCTGCTCGGACCCGAGAAGTTCCTGGAGACTCCCCCCACGGATCAGCCTCCGCCGGGGGTGGTGAACGGCCTGGCCTGGACGCCCACGGGCGGCGACCTGCTGACCATCGAGGCCGCCAGCCTGCCGGGCAAGGGCAACCTGAAGCTCACGGGCAAGCTGGGCGAGGTCATGCAGGAGAGTGCCAACCTGGCGCTGTCCTTCGTGCGGGCCAGGGCAGAGCGCCTGGGCCTCCGGGAGGACTTCCTCGAGAAGATCGACCTGCATGTCCATGTGCCCGAAGGCGCCATCCCCAAGGATGGCCCCAGCGCGGGCATCACGCTGGCCACGGCCCTCCTATCCGTCCTTACGGGCATCCCGGTCCGTTCGGACCTGGCCATGACCGGGGAACTGACCCTCCGGGGCATGGTGCTGCCCATCGGCGGGCTGAAGGAGAAGCTGCTGGCCGCCCACCGCATGGGCTGCAAGGCGGTCCTGATCCCCAGCGAGAACGCCCGTCACCTGGAGGAGGTCCCCGCGGAAGTCCGGGAGCAGCTCAGCATCCACCTGGTGAGCCACATGGACGAGGTCATCCAGCTCGCCCTGACCCGGGTTCCCGAACCCCGGAAGACCGGCCTCGAGGCCAGCGCGGTTCCCCCGCAGCCCCCCTCGGGCGGACAGGATACGGCGAGCACCCAGTAACCGTTCCCCGCAAGCCGTGCATATGCAATCAGATATGCGTGTCCTGCATCAACGCTAGAAATTCACAGTACCTGGCCTCCCACCGATACGATCAGTGACCGCCCACTTCGCGCTCACGCGTCATCGGGAAAAGAGGTTCCTCATGCTGTCCAATCTGCGCATTGGCACCCGCCTGTTCCTGGGCTTCGGCTTTGTCCTCCTCCTGCTGATCGCGGTGGCGCTGGTGGGCATCTGGAAGCTGCGTTCCGCCTCGGCGGACACCGAGCAGCTCACGACCCGGTACGTGGCCCAGGAGCGGGCCTTCGCGGCCATCTCCACCAAGCTGACCGACATCAACTCCGGCATGCAGAAGCTCCTGATCCTGAAGGATGCGAGCGCCATCAACCAAGCCAAGGCGGACCTGGCCAAGGCCCGCCAGGACTACGGGGTGGAATATGGCCTCCTGAGCGCCGCCCTGGTGGCCGATGAGGAGTCCCGCCAGATCGGCGAGGAGCTGAACCGCAATGCCGAAGCCCTCAAACCGGTGATCATCAAGGTGGTGGAGCTTCAGAACCAGGAGAAGCGGGATGAGGCGGTCACCCTCTTCACCCAGGATTTCGTCCCGGGCTACCAGACGATCCAGGCCACCTTGACCAGGGGGCGGGAGATCCTGGTGGGGAAGTCGGAAGCCAAGTACCAGGCGGTGAAGGCCTCCGCCCGCAACGCCTCGCTGCTGTTCATCGGCGTCACCCTGTTCGGCCTGCTGGTGGGAGCCGGGTTCGCCTTCTTCACGGCCCGGGGCATCCTGGTGCCCCTGGTGGAGTTCCGGAAAGTGCTCCAGGAAGTGGCCCAGGGGAACCTGACGGTCTCGGCCCAGACCCACACGCGGGACGAGCTGGGGGACATGGGCCGGGAGCTCAACGCCACCATCGCCCAGCTGAAGGAAGCCATCCAGGCCATCATCGTCATCGCGGAACAGACGGCCTCCGGTGCCACGGAACTCTCGGCCACCGCCCAGGAGCTGGCCTCCACCACCACGGACATCAGCCACGGGGCCGAGCAGCAGCGCACGGCCGTCCAGCAGTCCACCTCGGACATGGTCACGCTCGTCAAGGCCCTGGAGAACATCCAGGCGGGGTCCACCCATGCCTCCGGCCTCGCCACCACCGCCCTGGAACACAGCTCCGACGGGCGTAAGAACGCGAACCAGTCCGTCAAGGCCATGGACGACATCCTGGAGAGCGCCCACAAGGTGGGTCAGATCACCACCGTGATCGCGGAGATCGCCCAGCAGACGAACCTGCTCTCCCTCAACGCGGCCATCGAAGCTGCGAAGGCCGGCGAGATGGGACGGGGATTCTCCGTGGTCGCCGAGGAGGTCCGCAAGCTGGCGGAACGAAGCGCTTCCGCCGTGGAGGAGATCAACGCCCTCCTGAACGAGAGCGCCCATCGGGTCCAGGCGGGCTCGGCCACGGTTTCCACCGTCAACACGGGGCTGTCCAAGATCGAGTCGAGCATCGACGGCCTGGCCCGCAACGCACGGGAGATCCGGCAGGCCGCGGACCGGCTCATCCAGGCCAGCCAGGGCACGGCGAGCGCCATGGAGACCTCCCTGCAGTTCACGGAGCGCAACGCGGCGGCCACGATCCAGCTGGCGGCCACGGTCGAGGAGACCCACCGCACCGTGGATGCCCTGGCCCAGCTGGCGGTTCAGCTCCGGCAGCTGTCCCACCGGTTCACCATCGCCTGAACACGACTCGGCCCCCGGTTCGGGGGCCGATTTGTGCTCGTGAAGCCTGGAACCGCTATTCGACGACGGCGAAGACCACCTTTTCGTTCGTGAACCGGTCCTTGATCAGGATGTTCACGGTCACGGACTGCTTGTCGGGGGCGATCGTCAGCTTGTAGTGCTTGTCCCGCTCCAGGGAGCCCGGCACGACGTTCACCTTGGAGATCTGCTTCACGCCCGCATCGGCTGCGGTGAAGGTGAGGGTGTCGTTGGTGCGCAGGTCCAGGGACTTGGTGAACACCTTGTCGGACCAGTTGGAGCCCGCCCGGTCCTTGGCGAACACGGGGATCACGATGACGCCGTCGGCCTTGAGCTTGGTGCGGCTTGCGGCCACGTAGTGCAGGGAGTTCAGCTTGGCCCGCTGCCCCTCGTTGATGGCCGTGAGCTCGTTCATGTCGGAGATCAGCTTGGTTCGCTCTACCCGCAGCCCATCGATCTCGCCAGTGAGACGGTCCTTCTCCATGGTCAGGTCGTTCACGTCCTCCATCAGCTTCTCGTTCTCGGCCAGGGCCGTGTCACGCTCGTCCTCGACCTTCTCCCGCTCCTGGCGGATGAGGTCGTTGGGGCTGATCTTGGCCCGGCCCTGGTTGACCCAGGTGCCGTACACGCCGTTGCTGTAGAAGTGGTAGACCTCGAAGCCGGGCGCCAGCTTCTCCATGATGTTGACCTTGTTGATCAGCGCCTTGGCCTTCTCTTCCGAGATCCCCTTCTTGCGCAGGAACCGCAGGGCCATGCTGTAGTGGTTGTCGCCGGACTTGGTCATGTCGGGCTTGGGCAGGATGGCCCGCAGCTTGGCGATCTGGTCGTTCAGCTCGGTGATCTCCTTGTCCTTGTCGATCACTTCCTGGAGGAGGGCCTTGTAGGAGCTGTCCTTCTCGGACTTCACCCGCTCCTCGAGCTTCTGCTTCTGCTCCTCGGTGAGCTGCAGGGTCTGGGCGTCAGGCTTGATGTCGGTGACGCCTGCAGCCTTGAGCTTTTCGGACTGTTCGGCTCCGGCCTTGCTGGCTTCCTGGCTGAGCTTGTCCAGTTCGCCCACCTTCTCGGCGACATCCCTCAGCTCCTTGGGTTCGTCGGAACCCCGCTTGCAGGCCGGGGAGAGGACAAGCAGTGCGACCGTCATGATGCCAAACACGTGGCGAAGGATTCGACGCAAGGACATGGTCGGGCTCCTGAAAAAAGAGGCACAAAATATGGGTGCACGGACCCTTAACACTATCCCCTTCCCCGGGGGGTGGCAAGCGGAAGGCTCGACGGCACAAGCCTCCACACCGGGATCGAGTTTCCGAACCTCGCCAGAATCAGAACCTTATTGCTATGCTGGAGCGGCGCCGTAAACGGTGCATCCTATTGATGCGAAAGCAAGGCACCCTGGGAGAGGATGATGAGCAACTCCGGCAAGCACCTGTTCACTTCCGAGAGCGTGACCGAAGGGCATCCCGACAAGATCGCCGACCAGATCTCCGATGCCGTGCTGGACGCAGCCCTCGCCGGCGATCCCAAGAGCCGGGTCGCCTGCGAGACGCTGGTGACCACGGGCCTCATCCTGGTGGCCGGCGAGATCACCACGGACTGCTACATCGACATTCCCCGCGTGGCCCGCGAGACCGTGCGCGATATCGGCTACGACCACAGCGTGAAGGGCTTCGACTGCGACACCTGCTCGGTGATCGTGACCCTGGACCAGCAGAGTGCCGACATCGCCATGGGCGTGGACACCGGGGGTGCCGGCGACCAGGGACTCATGTTCGGCTATGCCACGGACGAGACGCCGGAGCTGATGCCTGCCCCCCTGCACTATGCCCATATGCTCACCCGGCAGCTCGCCGAGGTCCGCAAGAGTGGTCTGATTCCCTGGCTCCGCCCCGACGGCAAGTCCCAGGTCACCGTGGAGTACGAGAACGGCAAGGTGGTGCGCATCCCCACCGTCGTCATCTCCACCCAGCACGACGAGCATGTGAGCCACGCCGAGATCAAGGAGCGCGTCATCAAGGATGTCATCCGCGCCGCCCTGCCCTGGGACTACCTGGACCAGGACACGATCTACCACGTGAACCCCACGGGAAGGTTCGTCATCGGCGGCCCCATGGGTGACACGGGGCTCACGGGCCGCAAGATCATCGTCGACTCCTACGGAGGCAGCGGCCACCACGGCGGCGGCGCCTTCTCCGGCAAGGACCCCTCCAAGGTGGACCGCTCGGCAGCCTACATGGGCCGCTACATCGCCAAGAACATCGTGGCCGCGGGCCTTGCCAAGCGCTGCGAGATCCAGCTGGCCTACGCCATCGGCGTGGCGGAACCCGTCTCCATCGACGTGGAGACCTTCGGCACGGGCAACGTCTCCGACGAGAAGCTGATCAAGGCCGTCCGCGAGGTCTTCAGCTGCACCCCCAAGGCCATGATCGAGACCCTGGACCTGCGCAAGCCCATCTACAAGGTCACGGCGGCCTATGGCCACTTCGGACGCGAGACCTTCAGCTGGGAGCGCACGGATAAGGTGGAGGCTCTGAAAGCTGCCGCGAAGTAGCGCAACACGCTTCACGTTGCAGCAAGAAGGCCCGGCAACCGCCGGGCCTTCTTCGTGAACCGGATGGCCTTACTTCTTCTTCGCAGCCAGGAACGCCTTGGCAGCGTCCATGCCAGCCTGGAAGGCCTGCTCGTTGAGCGGAACCAGGGCTGCTTTCTCCTTCAGGGCCTCCTTGATGGCCGTGATGAAGGTCTCCTTGGGGAAGAGGTTGGTGGCGGCCTGGAGGGCGCCCAGGGCCACGATGTTCTTCACCACCAGCTTGCCCAGGCCCGCGGCGATCTCCGTGAAGGGCACGCCCACGACGGTGATGCTGGGATCCATGGGCTTCACGTCCTTGGCCACGGAGCTGTCGTAGATGATGAAGCCGCCCTTCTTCACCGTGAAACCGAACTTGACGAGGCTGGGGGCGTTGAAGGCGATCAGCACGTCCGGCGTGGGGCTGGCGGGGTTGAGGACCTCGTCCTTGGCCACGTGCACGTCGGCGTAGCTCGTGCCGCCGCGGCTCTCGGGGCCGTAGGAGGGGATGTGCGTACCATCGAAGCCTTCGTTGATGGCGGCCGTGGCCACCAGCATGGCGGCCGTCTGGGCGCCGTCGCCACCGGATCCCGCCAGCTTCAGGCTGATGTCGGTGGGGTTCAGGTGGGCGGGGAACGCCTTGCAGAAGCGCTCCTGGGCCTCGGTCGTGGCATCCACGGCCTTCAGGAAGGGCTTGGCCTCGAAGTTGGGGGTGGGCAGCTTGAACCAGGGTTCCACGGTGGTGTCCTTCTTCACCCCCAGGGGGAAGACGGGAACCATGTGCTCCTTGACCCACTTCTCGGTCTTGTCGGGCGACAGCTTCAGGTGGGTGGGGCACTCGGCCAGCACTTCGATGAAGCAGTAGCCGCGTCCTTCCTTCTGCATCTGCACGGCCTTCTTGATGGCCTTGGCGGCCTTCTTGCGCTCGGCGGGGCTGAAGAGGGCCACGCGCTCCACATACACCGGGCCATCCAGGCTGGCGATGAGCTCGGCCATCTTCATGGGCTCGCCGTTGAACTTGTTGCGACCGTTCGGGCTGGTGGAGGTGTTCATCCCCATCAGGGAGGTGGGAGCCATCTGGCCGCCCGTCATGCCATAGATTGCGTTGTTGATGAAGATGACGGTGATGGGCGTGCCCAGCTGGGCGGCGGCCACGGTCTCCGCCAGACCGATGGAGGCCAGGTCACCGTCCCCCTGGTAAGAGATGACGGTGGCATTGGGATTGGCCATCTTGTGGCCGATGGCGACGGCGGCGGCACGGCCGTGGGCGGCCTGGGTGTTGCCGGTGTCGAAGTAGTAGTAGGCGAACACCGAGCAGCCCACGGGGCTGACCAGCACGGTGTCGTCCTGGATGCCGAGCTCTGCGATGGCGTCGGCCAGATACTTGTGGGCGAGCCCGTGGCCGCAGCCGGCACAGTAGTGGGTGGACTGGCCCTTCAGGCCCTCGCCGTGGGCATGACGCTCAAACTTCTGATAGAAGACGGACATGGGGGCCTCCTTACTTCTTGCCGCAGATGGATTTCACGTGGTCGACGATCTCGGTCTGCTGGGGCAGCATCCCGCCGAAGCGGCGCACGTGGGTGAGGGGGGGCAGCTTCTCCACGCCGGCCTGGCTGAGGCTCAGGCGCAGCTCGTCCATGATCTGTCCGCCGGCATTGGCTTCGACCACGACGATCTGCTTGGTCTTGGGCAGGAGCTTCTTGAGCGGCTCCACCGGGAAGGGCCAGATGGTGATGGGGCGGAAAAGGCCCGCCTTGATGCCCAGGTCGCGCAGGCTCTTCACGGCACCCTTGGCGGCGCGGGCCGGCGTGTTGCAGGCCACCAGCAGGACCTCGGCGTCCTCGGCCATGTAGGCCTCGGCGCGAGCCTCCACCTTCATGGACTGGTACTTGTCCTCCAGGTGCTGGTTGAACTTCTCGAGGTCCGCTTCCTGGAGCTGGATCGAGGAGATGAGGTTGCCCCGGTGGTTCTTGTCGCCGTACACGGCCCAGGCGGGGATGCCGGGCTTGACCATGTAGTCGGGGAGCTGCACCTTGCCGGTCATCTGGCCCAGGTAGCCGTCGGCCATGACCACGACGGGGTTCCGGTACTTGAAGGTCAGCTCGAAGGCGAGGATCGAGTAGTCCAGCATCTCCTGGGGGGTGCTGGGCATGAGGGTGATGCAGTGGCTGTGGCCATGGCCCAGGCCACGGCAGGCCAGCTTCACGTCGGACTGCTCGGGGGCGATGTTGCCCAGACCGGGGCCGCCGCGCATGATGTTCACGAAGACGCCGGGCAGCTCGGAGCCCACCATGTAGGAGATGCCTTCCAGCATCAGGGAGAAACCGGGGCCGGAGGTGAAGGTCATGTTGGCGATGCCGGCGCCGCCGGTGCCGTACATGTGGTTCACGGTGGCCACTTCAGAGACGGCCTGGAGGTAGACACCGTCCAGCTTGGGCAGGAGCTTGGACATCAGCTCGGCGCCCTCGGTGGAGGGGGTGATGGGGTAGCCGTAGAAGTGGCGGCAGCCGGCCAGGAGGGCACCGACGGAAGCGGCGTAGTTGCCCTTGATGACCAGGGGCTGGGTCTTGGGCAGGGGCACCTTCTGGGCGGGGATGTCCACGGGCTCGGGAGCCTTGTTCTGCTTGGCGCCGAAGAGCTTGGCGGGGTCTTGAAGTTCGTAAGTCTCACCCGCCTCCAGGGCGCGCAGGCCGTAGGGCTCCGGGCAGGCGTCGATGCAGAGGCCGCAGCCCGTGCACTTCTCGAGATCCAGGATGACCGGCACGATGCCCGTCTTGGGATTGATCTCGTTGTCGAACCGGATGCAGCCCTTGACGCACACGCTCACGCAACGGCCACAGCCCTTGCAGTACTCGGGTACCAGGAACGGCTTGGGTTTCTCTTTCAGACTGGGCATGTTCGCTCTCCTCAGTTTCTAAAGGTTTCAATCCACGGAAAATAGTTGAAATCCTTGCTTCGGCCGGTGGAAGTATTGAATCCGCTCCGTGTGTATCGGGTCACAACCCTCGTGGATGGCATCACAACGGCAGGGATCCGGAATCGGCCGGTCCTTTCGCATTTCAGGTATCTTAACCACTCCCAGGAGGTCCCGTGATCCAAGGGCTCGGCACCGACATCTGTCCCGCATCCCGCTGGGTTCACCTGCTGGAGCGGTTCGGGGAAAAGGCGGTCCACCGGATGCTCTGCGCGGAGGAAGCGGACTACCTGCTGAAGGGCAACCAGCAGCGTCTCCCGGAGCGGCTCGCGGGCCGCTGGGCCCTGCGGGAAGCCTTCGGCAAGGCCCTGGGCACCGGCCTGGACGGCTGGTCCTGGAAGGAACTGCGTTTCATGGACGGCCGCCTCTGGGCGGAGGGCCGGCTCGTCACTCATCTGCAGGAGCGGGGCATTCACCGCCTTCACGGCACGGTCAGCCACGATTCCGGCCTGGCCTTTGCAGTGGTCATCCTCGAAGGAAAATCAAATCGACACGATTAATGCTCTGCCGATCCTGGCCGATGCCGGAGGAAGGACAACGCGCATGGCCCTCCCGGTCACCAATCAACAAATGAGCCTCCCGGACTTCCTCGCCATGAGGGATTTCATCTATGCGAGGACCGGCATCTTCTTCGCGGAATCCAAGCAGTACTTCCTGGAGAACCGCCTCGCCCGGCGCCTGTCCGAAGTCAACATCAAGACATACAAGGGTTACCTCGACCTCCTCCAGGGCCCGACGGGCAAGGAGGAACTGAAACAGCTATTCATCGAGATCACCACCAACGAGACCAGCTTCTGGAGGAACCCCCCTCAGATCGAGGCCTTTCAGAGGATCGTCCTCCCCGAGGCCATCGCCCTGGCGAAGGCGAAGGGCTCCAGCAAGCTGCGGATCTGGTCCGCGGCCTGTTCCTCGGGGGAAGAGCCCTACACCATCGCCATGATCTGCGCCGAGGCCCGGGACACGCTCCTGAAGGGCATGCAGGTGGAGATCGTGGCCACGGACATCAGCGAGAAGGTGCTCGCCCAGGCCAAGGAAGGGGTCTACGGCAGCTACACCCTGCGGAACCTCACACCGGCCCAGCTGAACCAGCACTTCAAGACCCTCTCCCAGGATTCCTACGAGGTGAAGCCCGAGCTGAAGCAGCTGGTGACCCTCAAGCACTTCAATCTGGTGGACTATCCGAGCTACAAGACCCTCGGGACCTTCGAGGTCATCTTCTGCCGGAACGTGCTCATCTACTTTGACGAGGCAGTGAAGATCAAGGTTCTCCGAGGGTTCCACGAACAGCTTCAGACCAAGGGCTTCCTGCTCGTCGGCCACAGCGAGTCCATCCACTCGTTCAACATCGGATTCGAGCTGATGCACTTCGCGAAGGCGATGGGCTACCGGAAACGGGATTGAAGGAACGGAGGCCAGGAAATGCCGATCACACCCCAGGAACTGATCACGAACCTCGGCGACCTGCCGCCCCTGCCCCAGGTGGCGGCCCAGGTGCTGCGCATCGCGGCGGATCCTGACGCAAGCACCGACGAGCTCCAGCGGGTCATCTCCACGGACCAGGCGCTGGCCTCCCAGATCCTGAAGATCGCCAACTCCGCCATGTTCGGCATGATGCGGGAGGTGAAGACCCTCACCCAGGCGATCATGACCCTGGGCTTTTCCACCATCAAGAGCGTGGTCATCGCCTCCAGCGCCAAGAACCTCTACAACCGCGGCAGCTCAGGCCTCCAGGAGCGGTTGATGTGGGAACACGCCCTGGTGACGGCCCTGGCCGGACGAGCCTACGGGAAGCAGCTCCGCTTCCCCCGGACCGAGGAGGTCTTCCTGGCGGGCCTGATGCACGACATCGGCAAGTCCGTTATGGGCATCAAGTTCCCGGACCGCTATGGAGCCATGATCCGGACGATCTACAACGAGCAGGGGGACACCCTGGAGCTGGAGCTGGAGACCTTCGGATTCGATCACACCATGGTGGGCGAAGCCCTGATGCACTCCTGGAACCTGGCCCAGAGCATCGAGCAGAGCGTGCGCTGGCACCACGAGCCCGCCGAAGCGCCCAAGGAGAACCGTGGCATCGCCGCCCTCGTGGCCCTGGGCAACCAGATGGCCCTGGACCAGAAGATCGGCATCGGGAGACCCGAATCCCTGGCCCATGCCACCCAGCAGGCCCTGGAGATCCTGAACCTCAGCCCCGGCCAGCTGGAAGGTCACCGGGAGGCGATCCTCCAGGCCCTGGAGATGGACAAGACCCTGCTGAAGGACTTCTGACATGATCACGGAAGCCACCGTCCGGCTGAGGGTCAAGACCCTGCCGAGCCTGCCCACGACCGTGGTGTCCCTGGGACAGGCGGTGGCCGACGAGCGCTGCACGGTGGACCGGATCCTGGGCATCCTGGCCAAGGACCCTCCCCTTTCCGCGACGATGCTGCGGCTGGCCAACTCAGTCATGTATGCCGGGGACCTGCGGGTGACGGACCTGCGGAGCGCGGTGCTCCGCCTGGGCTTCGACGCCATGCTGAACCTGGGCCGCACGGCCGCCATCATCCGCTCCTTCCGCGGTGCGATCCACTTGGACGCCATCCGCCTCTGGCAGCACTCCGTGGCCGTGGGCATGACCGCCAAGGGCATCTGCCGGCTGCTCAAGAACCGCTCCATGGAGGAATCCGCCTTCCTGACGGGCCTCCTGCACGACATCGGCAAGATCGCCCTGGACCGATGCTTTCCCGAGGAATACGCCCCCGTGGTGGCCGCGATCCAGGAGGGCCGGGTGGGGTACGAAGCCGAACAGGAGCTGCTCGGGCTCACCCATGCGGACGTGGGAGCCATGGTGGCCGTGAACTGGAGCTTTGCGGACCTCCTGGTGGAGGTCATCCGGGATCACCACCACCCGCCCGCCGGGGCCTTCCTGACCAACCTGATCCACCTCTGCGACCTCCTGGTGCGGGTGCGGATCCCCAACAGCCCCGCCGACGAGACCCTGGCCTTCAGCCTGGAGGAGCTGCCAGCCTTCCGGGAGGTCTTCGCGGGGGTTCCGGCGGAGAACTTGGATGTTGAAAGGATCACGTTCAGCATCGACGATGAACTGGAGCATGCCGTCTCCTTCGTCAAACTCGCCTTCCAGGACTGAACCTGCATGGAACGTATCCGCGTCTTGATCGTCGATGACAGCCCCTTCATGCGGAAGGCGCTCGAGCGAATGCTCCTGGCCGCCGAGGACATCGAGGTCATCGGGTCGGCCCGGGACGGCCTGGACGCCCTGGAGAAGATCCCCCAGCTGAAGCCCGACATCGTCACGCTGGACGTGGAGATGCCGCGCATGGACGGCCTGTCCTGCCTCAAGCGGATCATGGC
>CAYZND010000053.1:0-14359 GCA_964479495.1 uncultured Mesoterricola sp. | reverse complement strand
GGCATACAATGGGGCGCGACCACGGAGATTCCATGCCACGCCTGCTCGGCCTCCTCCTCTCCTTCTTGGTGATCCTGCCTGCCGTGGCTGCAGAGCCCATGCCCGCGCCCTTCGTGCGGCTGAAGACCTCGGCGGGGCTCGTGGACAAGGGCGGGAAGATCACCATCCGCCCCGGGGAGCGCCTCTCCCTGGAAGCCAAGGTCTACGGGGGGCGCCGGGCCTGGTGCATGGAGCCCGAGAAGTACGCCAATGTGGGCAAGAACACCGTCATCGAGACGAAGGGGGAGGACGGCTTGAGCTTCACCACGGGTCCGGGCTTCCGGGGGACCTGGAAGCTTCAATCCGAGACCGCCGCCTGGTACGGCCAGCTCGGGGACGCGCTGAAGGCGGATGCCGGCAAGAGCACGGCCACGCTCACGGGACCCAAGAACCCTGGCAACTACGTGCTGTCGGTGAAAGCCACCTCCAACTGGCACTACGACCGGCTGAGCCAGGGCAATCATGTGCAGCAGACCGAGAAGCACGAAGCCGAGGCCACGTTCACCGTCGTGGTGGAGGCCGTGGCCGGGTCCTGGTTCTCCTCCGCCAACGTCGTTGCCACCGGGCAGCCGGACGACGACCTCCGCTTCCGGCTCCAGAACGTGCAGGCCCTCTACGACAGTGTCTCCCAGCAGCTCCTGGACAAGAAGTGGAGCTTGGCGCGCCAGGGACTGGAAAGCCTCAAGGCCACGCTCGGGAACATCACGTCGCGGCTGGACCAGCTCAAGCGTGAAAAGCCCGGCTATGCCTGCGAGATCACGTTCCTCGGCCTTCCCAGCGACAAGGTCATGCAGCGGCTGCAGGCGCTGCAGAAGATGACGGAGCAGTGGAAGGCCATGAACCTCATCGCCTCGGAGAACGCCCAGAAGATCAACCAGCTCCTGCTGAACAAGCAGACGGTCTTCTCCAACAACATCCTCAAGTCCGTCTTCAAGAACTACCTCGACTGGGGCAGCGGCATACCTGGTCCCAACGACCTCTTCGGCGCGGTCCCCGCGAACCTCCAGGCTCTCGTCATCCCCTCGAACATCCTGGACTGGTACACCAACGCCCAGGATGACGCCTCCATCCTCAAGAACCAGGCCCAGACCATCCAGCAGCTCTCGAAGCTCCGAGAGTTCTACCTCTCCCGCCTGAAGGCCTTCAACCAGGAAAACCAGGCGATCCATGACGAGATCAAGGCCCATGCACCGGCCAGGGACCTGGAGGCCCAGGGCAAGGCCGCGCTCTCCGGCACCGGCTTCGCCTCCTGGCGGCCGAAAGGTTGAATGCACGCCACGACCTCGCTCGGATCAGGCCTCTCATCAGAGCCCCTGACACTTGGGACACGAACTCCGATTCGCGAAGATTGAAGAATTCGTTTTAGGACGGGGACCCAATGGAGATGGGCAGCGTTTCTTCGGGCATAGTGTTAGGACTTGGAATCAATAATGGACGGAACGGGACAGCCAGACCTGATCATCAACTTCACTCCTACGGGCATGATCCCGACTCGGGAGATGACGCCCCATGTGCCCCTGACTCCCGATGAGATCCTGGAGGATGTCCAGAGGGCCTGCGCGCTGGGCATCACGATGCTGCACCTGCATGTGCGCGATTCCAACGGGAAGCCGACGCTCGATGCCCGGCTCTACGCCGAAGTGATCATTGGTATAAGGCGGTTCGCACCGGACCTCGTCATCTGTGTCTCGCTCTCCGGGCGGTCAGGCGCGGAACCCGAGCGAAGGATGGCTCCGCTCGAGCTGGATGGCATGGCCAAGCCGGATATGGGCAGCCTCACCTTGAGTTCGCTGAACTTCAACAAGATGGCGAGCATCAATGCGCCAGATACCGTTTTCCAGCTGGCCCAGCGGATGCGCGAGCGCGGTATCAAGGCTGAGCTCGAAGCCTTCGACACCGGCATGCTCAACTACGCCCGCTATCTGCTGAGCAAAGGCCTTCTCCATGGCGTGCAGTATGTGAACCTGATCGTCGGCAACATCGCCAGCGCCCAGCCAAAGCTGTTGCACCTGGGAACCATGGTCAACGATCTGCCCGAGGGAGCCCTCTGGTCATTCGGGGGAATCGGAGACTGCCAGGCTTCGGTGCACCTGGTCGCCGCTGCCATGGGAGGCGGTGTCAGGGTGGGGCTGGAGGACACCATCTGGTTCGACTCGAAGAGGACTCGCCTGGCGCGGAACATCGATCTGGTACAGCGGGTCCACGACATGGCGGCCCTCTGCAATCGCTCCATCATGACTCCGGCGGCGCTGCGCGCCAGGCTGGGGCTTGCGGCGGGTCATGGCTGCTACGGTGAGCTACCGACCAAGTTGGGGGAATAGGCGATGCTATGGCAGGACAGCCAGCCCATGGAGGCTTCCGAGGTGGACGTATTTGGAGGCGGTCGATTGTTCCAGACACTCCGCCCCTTTCTGGAGGCGGAAGGGATCCGGGTGAATCGCATTTACGATGATGCCGGAACGTACGGCTCAGCCTGGGATCCGGTTGCCTATGCGGAAAGGGATCAGAAGCCTCCCATGCTCTATTGCATCGGCTATCAGCCTGAGGCCCAGCTGCGCATGGCAAGGCGGGGCCTCCGCTACCGGCAGCTCGTCCAGGACGGCATCCATTTCGCCACCTTCATTTCCCCCCAGGCCACGATCTCCCCGGGCTGCCTCATCGGGAACGGTTCCATCATCATGCCATCCGCCATTCTCCATTGCAGGGTCTGCATCGGAGAGTGCGTGTACATCAACGTGGGTGCGCTGGTATCGCACGATGGCCGGATCGCGGACAATGTGTTCCTGGGGCCAAGGGCGACGCTGGCAGGCGATGTGGCCGTCGAATCCGACGCTTTCATCGGTGTCAGTGCGACGATCATTGATTCGATGACCGTCGGCTTTGGCGCACTGGTGGCGGGAGGGGCCGTCGTCAACGTGCCTGTCGAGGCTTATGTCCTGGTGGCCGGAGTGCCCGCCCGCGTGAAGAAGCGACTTGTGGATGCGGCAGCAGCGGAGGTCGTGCCGTGAGCAAGGACATGCGATCCACGGCTTCCCTGGCCTGCTTCACAGGCGAACCCCTTTTTCCCGAGACGCTCTCCGTGGGGCGTCCCCAGAGTGGAGATACGGACCGCTTTTTCGACCGGCTCCGGGACATGTTCAGCCGAAATTGGCTGACCAATCATGGGCCGATGGTCCAGGAACTCGAAGCTGCGGTCGAGGTTCGACTTGACGTGAAGCATGCGATCGCCTTCTGCAATGGTACGGTGGCACTGGAGATGATGCTGCGGGCCCAGGAGATCAAGGGGGAAGTGATCGTTCCATCCTTCACGTTCATCGCCACGGTCCATGCCATTCGTGCGGCTGGCTTGATGCCGGTCTTTTCGGACATTGGCTCGACCCATCTGCTCGATCCGGATGCCGTGGAGCGTGCCGTCACGCCGAACACAGCCGCCATTCTGGGCGTGCATACCTGGGGGCAGGGGTGCGAGATCGAGCGCCTGCAGTTCCTTGCGGATCAGCATGGTCTGAAGCTGCTCTTCGATGCGGCCCATGCCTTCGACTGCACCTATCGGGGGCGTCCCCTCGGAGGCTTCGGCGTTTGCGAAGCCTTCAGCCTGCATGCAACCAAGGTGTTTCACAGCTTTGAAGGCGGTCTGGTCACTACACAGGATGACGCCGTGGCGCATCGCCTGCGCCTGATGCGCAATTTCGGCTTCAGTGACTACGACACTGTGGTGTGCGCGGGAGGCAATGGCAAGTTGAGCGAACCGGCGGCAGCCATGGCACTGACAAACCTTGAAAGCCTGTCGAGCTTCATCAGCGTCAATCGAGAACTGCACGAAGTCTATCGAAGGTCGCTTCAGGGTATCCCCGGAGTTGGGCTGCTCGATTATGATCCGCGGGAGCGGCAGAATCATCAGTACGTTGTGCTCGAGATCGACCAGGATGGTTTTGGCATGTCTCGCGATCAGCTGCTTCGCATACTGCAGGCCGAGAACATTCTTGCCCGTCGCTACTTCTACCCCTCTTGTCACCGCATGGAACCATATCGGACGTTGGATCCGGAAGCGGGCCACCGGCTGCCCGTGACAACTTCCCTTTGTGAGCGCGTGCTGGTGCTCCCGACGGGTGGGCAGATTGCACCGATAGACGCTGAGGATATCGCCCATTTGATCGGGTTCTGCCAACGAGAAGCTGGCGCGATCCGGGCGCGCTGGGAGCATGACGCATGAAGGGCACCGATCTCACATGAATCAACCACAGGATTCTCACGACTGGATGGAGTTCAGTGATCCTGTCCGTTTGGTGCGGGATCCTTGGGTCAGCGTCACGATCAGCACTTATCAGCACACACCATGGATCGCTCAAGCCATCGAAGGGGTCCTGGGTCAGCGATGTGCCTTCCCATTCGAGGTGATCATTGGAGAAGATGGATCCACCGACGGGACCCTAGATATTTGCCGGGACTATCAGCGCAAGTATCCGGAGACGATCAGACTGTTGGCTGCTGGAAGAAACACAGGATCCAAGGCCAACCTGCATCGGATCTTTTCACAGGTTCGCGGACGCTACCACGCTCTTTGCGAAGGTGACGACTGGTGGTGTGATCCTTTGAAGCTTCAGGACCAAGTGTCCTTTCTGGAAACACACCCGGAATGTTCATTGAGTTTTTCACGGACTCGCATCGTGCGGGAGACGGAGAGCGGTCAAATGGATGTGGGTTGCATCGGGCCTGACCTCGGTAAGATCCTTTTCACGCCCCCGGAATTTCTAAAGACGTACCTCGCTCATACCAGCAGCCTGGTCTTCAGGCCTCTACCGGCTTATCCGGACTGGTTCTGGGATCCTCGCTGCCTGGGCGATAACGCACTGCATCTGTTGTGCATGGAACGAGGTTCTGCGGGTTTCCTCGACCGGATCACTTCGGTCTACCGGATCACAGGTCTTGGAATCTGGAGCAGCAGCGGGGATGTGGCACGGGCCAGGGCGATTCGTGATTCCACACAACTACTCTGTCGACATGTACAAGCGACCGTGCCGGTCTGGGGAGGTCTCATCGAATATCGGTACATGCTGGCTGAGATCAAGCTGGCAAGAGCCATGCTCAAGGCGGGCCTGAAGGCGGAAGCCCGCAAGCAGTGGCGTGACATAGTGACAGCAGGTGCCATTTGGCATCACCCCCGGTTGTGGTGGAAAGCGCTGAAACTGGCTGCGAGAGTGAGATGATGACGAGGCTTGTCATCATCGCGGATCCTCGGGATGTAGCCACCCGAATATTGGTGCCTGAGTTGCTTCGTCTGATTCGGGAACACCCAGGTTGCAGATGTCTTGGCATGGTGATGACCAGTTGTGAAGATTCCTGGGATGGCCACCGCCACTACTGGAGAAAGCGATTCAGTCGCCGGTTGCAGGCGATCCTAGGCAGTGGATATGCCGAAGCGGCCATGTCCGTCCGTCCGTTGGCATTGGAGGCTCTGGCGCGCACGTATTCCATCCCTCTCCTGCTGGCTCCCGAGGGTGATCCGAATCATGCGGAGGTGTTGCATCGCCTGAGGACAGATCTCTTGGCGGATGGAGTCATCAATGTCTACTGCAGGACACGGTTTAGAGAACCCCTTCTGTCCTCCTTCGAGATGAGCGTCAACTACCACAACGGGCTTCTCCCGCGCTTTCGGGGGCTCCGGGCTAGCAATTGGTCCATCTACATGGAAGAGCCCACAAGCGGGTATACATTTCACCGGATGGATTCCGGCATGGACACCGGAGCCATTCTGACCGAGGGGGCTGTTCCCGTTCTTGCTGGAGACACTCCGGCGGGGCTTGAACTGCGCAAAGCCAAGGCCGCCTGCCTGGCTCTGCCACAGGTTCTTGATGCTTTGGATCGCCGGGACGCTGGGCATCCTCAGACAGGGATTGGAGGGCATCACAATCGTCAGACGTATCTGATGGCGACCCGGGTCGAAGACCCGACTGCCTTGACACAAGCGGAGTGGTTTCGGAGGCTCAGGGCTTTCCTTAGTATCAAGACCAACGTTGCGGGGCGGTGGATGCAGGTCACTGGGCTAAGCCCGGTGGATGGGCCTCGGAGGCTCGCTTTTCGCACGGCAGATGGTGGCTGGTTGCGAGTGAGCGGCATCGGATTCTGGCCATCATGGCTGCTTCCTCACTTCCTGGACCGGCAATGAGCAAGCCTTGTTGGCTCGGTTATCAGGATCCTGGATATGCCGACTCGCTTTCGGCCTTCGGAACGCCTCGTCGTCTGGCGCGCTCTGGCGGCTGGATTCTCGAACGTCCGATACCTGGGAGCTATTTCCGAGATGCCATGGGGCTCTATCCCATGCTGAGCTGCAGTGATTGGTCCTCGCTCCCTGGGGACCTTGAAGCTCTTCGCAAGGAGAATCTTGTAAGCCTCGTGTGCGTGAGTGATCCCTTCCTCGAAGCTCCGGGGTGCAAACAGTTTCATGGATTTGATCTGGTCAAGCCTTTCAAGACCCATTACGCAGCTCATCTCGACCGCTCGATCGAGCAGATCATCTCCCAGCATCATGCCTACTATGTCCGGAAAGCTGCCCGATATCTTGAGGTGGAGGTGGTCGAGGAGCCGTTGGTCTATCTGGACGAATGGCACGAGCTCTATAGCGCTCTGATCACTCGTCATGGGATCAAGGATCTCCGTCGGTTTTCGAAGGAGTCGTTCCGGAAGCAACTCAGCATCCCTGGCTTGCGTCTCTTTCGGGCGATGCATGCAGGCACAATCGCGGGGGCCCAGCTGCTTCTGCAAAAGGACGACATTGTGCATGCACATCTGGCTGCTTTCACCTCTGAGGGGTATGCCCGTGGAGCCTCTTATCTTCTCGATTGGCAGGCTTTGGATCATTACAGAGGGAAGGCTCGGGTGCTGAACTGGGGAGGAGGTGCCAGTTCGAGCCCCGATGATGGGCTCGCGCGGTATAAGCGAGGCTGGTCCACGGATCAGCACACTTCATACCTGCTCGGTGCAGTATTCGACACAGAGGTCTATGCCGCACTCAGCGGAAGCGGCTTCACGAAGTTCACAGGGTATTTCCCGGATTATCGTCGCGGCGAGTTCGGATAAGGATGGTCTCAATGGCTGTCCCATTCGTATGCGCACCTTCGTGTTCCTTGTGGTGGCGTTCATGGCGGTGGTTGAACCTAAGGGCGCACTCCTTCAGGCGAAGAAGGAAGCCCTTTGCGGGAGGCCCTCCCATCTCGCGAAACGGCACCTGACTATCTCCATGAGAATCTGATGCCATTGATGGTCCGATCTCATCCCGCAACAGGTCCTTTCCGTAGTTCACCCAGATGGTTTTTCCTGGATTCCATGTTCACTGAGTGAACATTTGCCCTTCCAGGTTGAGAGCAACGAATTCGATGGTCCTTCCATCAGACCTCAGGTCTCATTGACCTCGCCCGCGGTGGCCTCCTTCGAACTGCATGCCTTTCACGCACGGGTCCGAAACGTGGATGAGAACATTCGGATGATGGCGAAGTGCATCAGACAGCTCTTGAGCGGCAGAGGCTCTTGTCGCCCTGAGCCAGACCTGCCAGACTTCACTTCCTTCTGTCCATGATCCGAGGATGAAATGATTCAGCGCTAGCTGACGTCGAAGCGGAGTGCACTGCCGGCCCTGATGCGAAGGGCTGGGGCAGGGCTTCCAGACATCTTCTCTGTGAAAGGCCGTCCCGGTGCGGGTCGGCTGTGATGGTCAGAAAGGACAGTGAGTATGAAGCGATATTTCTTACACGCCTATGAACCACGCCACGCGGAGCAGGCCGTGGCTCTGCTGGCCCAGGCCCGGAGGGAGCGCCGGGTTCGATGCCCAGGGCTTCCTGCCGGTCTGGAGGAGGCATCGAGCGCAGCCCGGATCCTCGAGCGCAGCGGGGAAGGCACCGTCGCCTTGGGGGAGGATGGCGCCCTCGCGGGGTTCATGTTCGCCGAGTACCAGGAGGATGCGACGTGGGGTCCAGGGGTCGTCGTGGAGCCCAACCGGTGGGCGCTGGCCCCGGGGGCCGGTGTCGGCGTGCTGGCGCGCCTCTATGCCGCGGAGTTCGAGGCCAAGGGCCGGGGTGTGGCCGACCACTATGTGCACTGCGCGGCCTTCGATGCGTCGATGCTCCAGGCGTGGTTCCAGCTTGGCTTCGGTCAGGAGCAGGCCTATGCCGTCGCGCGGCTGGAGGACATGGAGGTGGAAGAGCATGAAGCCGAAGGGCTGGCGATCCGGCGAGCCCGTTCGGGGGACGAGGATACGCTGGCGTCCCTGTCCCCGCTGATCGCCACGCTGCAGGCGGGGGCTCCCGTGTGGGCCGGCGCGCCCGCTTCGTACCTCGAAAGCCTCCGGGAGGGTTTCCGAGGCCTGGCCTCGGATCCGGAGGCGATCGTCCTGCTCGCCTTCCGCGGCGAGCGCGCCGTGGGCCACCAGGCCTGGTTCCCCGTGCCCGAGCATCCCCTGGATGGCGCCTCCGAAGGGGCCATCGAGTTGGCCGTGGGGGCCACGGTTCCGGATGAGCGCGGCTCCGGAGTCGGGCGGGCCCTGACGGCGCGAGGGGTCGCAGAGGCCCGGCGGGCGGGCTTCACCACCTGCTTCACCGACTGGCGAACGACCAATCCCCTGTCCTCTGCGTTCTGGCCCGCCCGCGGCTTCAGACCGTTCCAGTACCGGCTGGCCCGGAGGATCAGTCCGCTGGCCCTCTGAGCACGTCCACCCGGAATGCATGGGGCTTGGCTGCTCCACCCGAAGACGGAAGCCGTCGATCCTTCGAGGACGGCGGCTTCCGTCAGAGGGAACCGGGCCGGAACTCGGGAGGCGTGGCGACCCGGCGCTTGTGGAACCAATCCTGGGTGGCGGCCTGGCCCAGGACCTCCGGGCACTCCATCTCCAGGATCCAGGCATGGACATCCCGCCAGCGGAACCGGGGGCGTTTCCCGGGCCCGGTCTCGTGCGGCAATCCGTGCTGGATCATCAGGTGGATGGTCCTGGAACCGACGGGCAGGCCCAGCTCCCTGCGAATCCGAGCAATCAACTGGGACTGGTTCAGGCGGTCGGGCATCCTTCGATTCTCCCGCGCCGGTGCGCGAATGCTCCCATTGATTGAAGAAATTCTCGTTGAGTCACGAGGGGTGCAGGCCTTCCGGAGGCGCCGTTCAGCCTTGGCTCCCCATGTCGATCAGCAGCCTCGCTACCACGCCTGTCCAGCCCGTCTGGTGGCTGGCTCCGAGGCCAGCGCCGTTGTCGCCATGGAAGTATTCGTAGAAGAGCACCCGATCGCGCCAGTGGGGGTCTTCCTGGAACTGGGCGCTGCCGCCGAAGACCGGGCGGCGCCCCTTGTCATCAAGCAGGAAAATGCTGGCGAGGCGCCGGCTGAGTTCCTGGGCGACCTCGTGCAGATTCATCAGGTGCCCGGAGCCGGTGGGGCACTCCACCTGGAACGAGGGCCCATGGTAGTGGTGCAGCTGCTCGAGCGCGCGCAGGATCAGCAGGTTCACGGGCATCCAGATGGGACCTCGCCAGTTGGAATTTCCCCCGAACATGCCGGTGTCGGATTCGGCGGGAAGATACTGCACGGAGTAGTCGCGCCCCGCGGCGGTGAGGGTGTAGGGATGGTCCAGGTGCCACCGGGACAGCGAGCGGATGCCGTGGCGTCCCAGGAACCGTGACTCGTCGAGCATGTGCTCGAGGATGCGCCGCAGCTTCCGTTCGTTCACCACCGCCAGCAGGGTGCATCCGGCGGCGTTCGGTGTCAGGGGATCGGGCAGGTTGGCCGTCAGCTCGGGGTGCCGGGAGAGGAAGAAGCGCAGCCGCTCCGTGACGCGCGGGACCTTGGCCATCCGCTCTGGCTCAAGGACGGTGGTGGCGCACAGGGGCAGGAGCCCCACCATGGACCGCACCTTGATCCGCTGTGCCGAGCCATCAGGGAGCCGGAGGACGTCGTAGTAAAAGCCGTCCTCTTCATCCCATAGCTCATCGGCCAGGTTGCCGATCCGGTCCATGGAGCCCGCGATCCAGAGGAAGTGCTCCAGGAACTTGACGGCCATCTCCTCGTAGACCGGATCATGCTGGGCCAGCTCCAGGGCGATCTCGAACATGTTCTGGGCGAAGAGGGCCATCCAGGCAGTGCCGTCCGCCTGCTCCAGGGTGCCGCCCGTGGGAAGCCGGTTGCTGCGGTCGAAGACCCCGATGTTGTCGAGGCCCAGGAAGCCGCCCTCGAAGACGTTGCTGCCCGAGGGGTCCTTGCGGTTCACCCACCAGGTGAAGTTGATCATCAGCTTCTGGAAGGCGCCCTGCAGGAAGGTCAGGTCCGCATCATGGTCCTCGGGGCGCCCAGTCGCGAAGGAGACGAGCGTGGCCCACGCATGCACAGGGGGATTGACGTCGCCGAAGTTCCACTCGTAGGCCGGCAGCTGGCCATTGGGGTGCTGGTAGGTGTCGGAGAGCATGAGGGCGAGCTGTTCTCGGGCGAAATCGGGGTCCACCAGCTGCAGCGCGATGGTGTGAAACGCCAGGTCCCAGGCGGCGTACCACGGGTACTCCCACTTGTCAGGCATGGAGATGACGTGGTCGTTCAGCATGTGGAACCACTGGCGGTTGCGCACCCCCTGTCCGGAGGTGCCCAGCAGCGGGTGGGCCTTGTGCTCCTCAAGCCACAGATCGAGGTCGAAGTAGTAGTACTGCTTGCTCCAGAGCATACCTGCCAGGGCCTGTCGCATGACGTTCCGCTCGTCGTCGGAAAGGTGAGGTGGAATCACGTCACGGTAGAACGCATCGGCCTCCTCCAGGAGCCTCGCAAAGACCTCGTCGAGCGCGGCCCTCGACGGGGGGGCCCCAGGCGCCTTCGCCTGGATGAGCCGCAGATGGATGGCGCGGCTGCCCTTTCCGGGAATCCTCACCTGGTAGTGGGCGGCCGCCTTGGTCCCGAAACCATGGGGATTGACCGCTTCCTTCTCCCCATGCACCACGCAGCGGTCGAAGGCATCCTTCACGAAGGGCGTCGGGTTGGGCCGATCATAGAGCCGCTGCAGGTTCGATTCGTTGTCCGTGAAGAGCAGCTCCGGTGTTTCCGGGGCGTCGAAGCATTCGAGGAGATACTCCCCCAGCTCCGGATGAGCGGCGGCGATCGTGGCGGGATGCCCTGAGGGTGACTCCACCCGGCTCAGAAGGGGGCGGGACGAGGGCTTTCCCTGGCTCCAGGTGTTGCGGAACCAGAGGGTGGGCAGCAGGTGCAGCTCCGCGTCCTGTTCGCCGCGGTTGTGGACCGTAATGCGCATGAGCAGCTCTTCCGTCCCGCCCTTCGCGTACTCGACCACCACGTCAAAGTAGCGGCCATCCTCGAACACGCCCGTGTCCACGAGCTCATACTCGGGCTGTTGCCTGGACCGATGGCGGTTGGTGGCCACCAGCTCATCGTAGGGATAGGCCTCCTGGGGGTACTTGTAGAGGTACTTCATGTAGGAGTGGGTCGGGGTGCTGTCGAGGTAGTAGTAGTACTCCTTGACGTCCTCGCCATGGTTGCCCTCCTCGTTGGTGAGCCCGAAGAGGCGCTCCTTGAGGATGGGGTCGCGTCCGTTCCAGAGGGCCAGCGCGAGGCACAGCCGCTGTTTCTCGTCGCAGACACCCGCGATGCCATCCTCGCCCCAGCGGTAGGCCCGCGAGCGGGCCTGGTCGTGGGTGAAGTGGTTCCAGGAGTTGCCGTCGCTGCTGTAGTCCTCGCGTACCGTGCCCCACTGCCGCTCGCTCAGGTAGGGCCCCCACTTCTTCCACGGAGCCTTGAGGGTGCGGGATGCTTCGAGCCGGAGCTGTTCGTGGTTCATGATCTTCTCGTTGTATGGAAAGGATGTCCCATGATTATGGGCCCATCCACCCTTCGACTACACTGACCGTGCTCTCCGAGGTGCCTATGGATCGCCGGTTCGGCGTCTGCTTCGACATGGATGGGACCCTGCTGGACAACGAGCCCCTGAAGGACTTGGCCTTTTCGCAGGCGGCGGTAAGGCTGGGCGGGTTGCCTGTCCAAGGCCTCTACGCCGACGTGATGGGCCAGGACGTGCGGGACACCCTGGACTTCCTCATCGAAAAGGGACGGATACCCGCTTCCGCGTCCGAGTATCTGACCCTGTTCAACGCGCTCTATGGGGACCTGCTGCAAGGGCATCTGGACCCTCGGCCAGGCGCGGTGGACCTGGTCTCGGCGCTGAAGGCCGAAGGATTCCGCCTGGCTCTGGTGAGTTCCAGCGACCTGGACACCGTGGAGAAGGTGCTGAAGGGACTGGGCATGAGTGGCTGTTTCCACCGGTTGATCACGCAGGAGTCGGTCGCAAGGCCCAAGCCCGATCCTGGCTGCTATCGGGTGGCCCTGCGCCAGCTTGACCTGGATCCGGGGGAGGCCCTCGCCTTCGAGGACTCGGAATCCGGGCTAGCGGCCGCCCGGGGGGCGGGGATCCCGACGGTCTGTTTCCGCCATGCCTACAACGCCACGCACGATTTCTCGGGCGCCCTGGAGATCATCACGTCGTTCGAAGGAGTCACAGCGCTCGTGGACCAGGTGGCTTCGGCGGCGGCCGGCCTGCGATGACGAACGCATCATCGGCGGGTGAACGTTTCATCTGAATGGAGGACGTGGAAGGGTCGGAGCCCAGATCCTCCGATCTTCGGTCCCGAACCGATCTCAGGCCATCCGGTCGCAAGGTCGATACCGTCTTCAGGTGTCGTTGAAGATCCCTTTTCAACCAGGGCCTTAGGGGATGCACAGAGGCCTTCAAAGCCGAAGCAAGCGCCATGATCGGAGGCATTTCCAGGCAGCTCGTCGACCTCTTCAGCCGACACCGGCTGGCCAAGCGGGTCATGGTCAGCGTACTGGTGCTGAGCCTCTTCCTGGCCATGGTGGCCACGAGCATCCAGCTGACGGCGGACTTCCGGAAGGACCGCTCGTACCTGGAAGAGCGGGCGCGGTTGATCGAGCAGAGCTACGTGCAGAGCCTCGAGAACAGCGTGTGGTACATGGACCTGAACCAGATGCGGATCCTGGTGCAGGGGATCCAGCAGCTGACCTATGTCCACAGCGTGGATGTCCGGACCTCCCTGAATGTGGCCCACCGCGTGAGCGCGGAGGGGTTGCCGAAGCGGAGTCTCGTGAGGGAGTATCCCCTCAAGCGAGGGAGCAAGGAGGTGGGGCGCCTGACAGTCGTCTTCTCCCTGGATCCCATCTACGACCGCCTCTGGAGCCGGCTGGCCATCATTCTGGCCACCAACCTCGTGGAGGCAGCCATCCTGGCCACGTTCTTCCTCTACATCTTCCACCGCCTGATCTCGCGCCACCTGGACGTGCTGGCCTCCTACGCGAGGCACCTGCACCTGGGGCAGTTCGGCGTTCCGCTCGCCCTGGAGAAGCATCCCCGGAAGGTGCCTGACGAGATCGATGAGGTGGTCCAGGCCGTAAACGAGATGCGCGCCTCCCTCAAGGTCCGGACCGAGGAACTCCAGCTCGCCAAGGAGAGCGCGGAGCAGGCCAGCCGGGCCAAGAGTACCTTCCTGGCCACCATGAGCCACGAGTTCCTCACTCCCCTGAACCATGTGTTCCTCTACAGCGAGCTCCTGAAGGCCAACCTCGCCGATCCGGAGTGTGCAAAGGACCTGGCCCGCATCCAGGGCGCGGTTACCCATCTCCAGGGGATGATCCACGACATCCTGAACCTGGTGAACCTGGAATCCGGCAAGACACGCCTCACGGTGGAGGAGTTCGACCTGGCGGAGCTGATGGCCGAGCTCCGCGGCCAGGTGCTTCCCCTGGCCGAAAGCAACGGGAATGGGCTGACATTCCCGCAGGCGCTGCCCCCGGAGGCCGAACGCATCTCGCTGGACAGCGCCAAGCTCCGGCAGGTGCTCCTGTGCCTCCTCGGGAACGCCTGCAAGTTCACCCGGAACGGGACCGTGTCCCTGGAGGTGTCGGTGGGCCCGCCCGAGCATGTCCTCTTCCGGGTGATGGATACCGGGATCGGCATTCCGACTCCCCAGATCGAAAAGCTCTTCCAGGACTTCGCCCAGGTGGACCAGTCCTACACGCGCGAGTACGGAGGCATCGGCCTCGGGCTCGCCATCTGCCGGCGTCTCTGCCTGCTGATGGGGGGCGAGATCTCGGTGCGAAGCAATCCCGTGGAGGGCTCCACCTTCACCGTGCGTCTGCCGATGACCCTGCGGCCGGCGGACGAGCCCTCCGCCATGGTCTGAAGGAGTTCCCATGAGACACCTCCTGCTCGCGGTGCTGCTCGTGCTCGCCGGAACACGCGTTCTCGCGGACACCATCGACTGTCTCTTATACACATCTGA
>CAYZND010000052.1:0-14694 GCA_964479495.1 uncultured Mesoterricola sp. | reverse complement strand
ACGTCGCCACCGAGGATGTGGTCCATGGCCTGCGCCGGACCCATCGCCGCACCGACATCGACCTCGATGCCCTCATTGCCGTCGCCCGGGATGTCTCCGCCTTCTTCGGGCGGGAGCTCCCCGGCCGTGTGCAGAAGACAGGTCCCCTTCCCTACTGAGACAGGAACCGCCATGACGAAGAAGCGCATCCTCGAAGGCATCAAGGTCCTGGACCTCACCAACGTCCTCTCGGGTCCTTTCGCATCCCTCCACCTGGCCCTGCTGGGGGCGGAGGTGATCAAGATCGAGAACCCCAAGGACGGGGACTTGGCCCGCAAGCTGGGCATCGTTCCGGACTACAACAAGCGGCTGATGGGCACCAGCTTCCTGGCCCAGAACTGCAACAAGAAGTCCGTGAGCCTCAACACCAAGAGTCCCGAAGGCAAGGAGATCTTCAAGAAGCTGGCCAAGGACGCGGATGTCATCATCGAGAACTTCCGCCCTGGGGTCATGGATCGCCTGGGAATCGGCTACAAGGTGATCTCCGAGCTCAATCCCAGGATCATCTTCTGTGCCATCTCCGGCTTCGGCGCCACCGGTCCCGACGCGGACAAACCCGCGTACGACCAGATCATCCAGGGACTCTCGGGCGAGATGGCCATCAATGGCGACGAGCGGCTGAACCCTCTGCGCGCGGGCTTCCCCGTCTGCGACACCGTGGGGGGCATGAACGCAGCCTTCGCGGTCATGGCCGGGCTCTTCCACCGGGAGCGCACCGGCGAAGGCCAGTACATCGATGTGGCCCTGCTGGACAGCATCATGCCGCTCATGGGATGGGTGGCGGCCAACCTCCTCATCGGCGGCCAGCAGCCCGTGGTCATGGGCAACGACAACTTCACCGCGGCTCCCAGCGGCACCTTCCGCACCCGGGACGGCTACATCAACATCGCCGCCAACAAGCAGGAGCAGTGGGAAGCCGTCTGCGAGGTGCTGGAGGTGCCTGAGCTGAAGGCCGATCCTCGCTTCCAGGAGCGGGACACCCGCAAGAAGAACCGCAAGGAGCTCACGCCCCTGCTGGAGGTCAGGCTGATGGAGAAGCCGACCCTGTTCTGGGTTGAAGCCCTGAACGCCCAGGACGTGCCCAGCGGCGAGATCCTCAGCCTGGAGCAGGCCCTGCGCCAGCCCCAGATCCAGCACCGGGGCGTGTTGCAGAAGGTGGGCGTGCCCGGCATCGGCGATATCGAGGTCTTCGGCCTCACGGCCCTCTTCGACAAGACCAGCGGGGACGTCGCCACGCCGCCCCCCACCCTGGGGGAACACAATGCGGAGATCCTGGGCCGAATGGGCTACGATGAGGCCCAACTCAAGGAACTGAAAGCCAAGGCCGTCATCTGACGATCCGTTTCACAAGGAGTCATCCATGGGCATGACCGTCGTTGAAAAGATCCTGGCGCGGGCGGCTGGACTGAAGTCCACCAAGGCCGGGGATGTGGTGGAGCCGAAGGTGGATCTCGCCATGTCCCACGAGAACGCCGCGCTTGTGATCAACCAGTTCAAGGAGATCTACGAGGGCACCGGGCGCGAGGCCAAGCCCTGGGATCCCTCCCGCATCGCCATCATCTTCGACCACCGCGTGCCGGCCGAAGGTCCCAAGACGGCCACGAACCAGAAGCTCATCCGCACGTTCGTAGCCCAGCACGGCATCGAGAAGTTCCACGACATCCGGGGCGACCGGGGCGGCATCTGCCACCAGATCCTCCCCGAATATGGCTACGTGCGACCGGGTTACGTCGTGGTGGGCACGGACAGCCACACCACCAGCCACGGGGCCCTGGGCGCCTTCTCCTTCGGCATCGGCGCCACGGAGATGGCCTCCGTCTGGACCCTGGGCGTCGCCCTCAACGTGGAAGTTCCGCCCACCATCAAGGTGGTGGTCAAGGGTTCCTTCCCCAAGCACGTGGGACCCAAGGACCTCATCCTGCACCTCATCGGCAAGCTCACCGCCCAGGGCGCCAACTTCCGCGTGCTGGAGTTCCACGGGAAGACCATCCAGAAGATGTCCACCAGCGGCCGCCTCGCCATCTGCAACATGAGCGTGGAAGCCGGCGCCACCAGCGGCATCGTCCCCGCCGACGAGGAGACCCTCCGCTACCTCAAAGAGGAAGCGGGCGTGAAGGGCAAGATCGCCGTCGTGGAACCAGACAAGGATGCCGTCTACGAGCAGATCGTCGAGATCGATGTGTCCAAGCTGGCCCCCCAGATCGCCTGCCCCCACACCGTGGACAACGTGAAGCCCATCGACCAGGTGGAGGGCAAGCCCGTCCAGCAGATCGTCATCGGCAGCTGCACCAACGGCCGACTGGACGACTTGGCCGCCGCAGCCAAGATCCTCAAGGGCAAGAAAGTGGCGCCGGGCACGCGCATGCTCGTCTTCCCCGCCTCCGGCAAGGTCTTCGCCCAGGCGCTGGACGCGGGCTACATCCACGACTTCATGAAGGCCGGTGCCGTGGTCATGAACTCGGGGTGTGGCCCCTGCCTGGGCGTCCATCAGGGCGCGCTTGGTGACGATGAGGTGGCGCTGGCCACCACCAATCGCAACTTCAAGGGCCGCATGGGCAACCCCAAGTCCGAAGTCTATCTCTGCAGTCCGGCGGTGGCCGCCGCCAGCGCCATCACGGGCGTCATCACCGATCCGCGGAAGGGAGGGAAGTGAGATGGGGCAGGTCGTTCTCAAGCTCGGCAAGGACATCAGCACCGATGACATCTACCCCGGCCGCTTCATGGCCACGGTGCTCCCCACGGAGACCCCGCAGTTCTGCTTCAATGACCGCACCGAGTTCAACGCCAAGCTGAAGGCGAAGGCGATCCCGCCCGGCAGCATCATCGTGGCCGACGAGAACTTCGGCTGCGGCTCGAGCCGGGAGCAGGCCACCAGCGCCATCAAGGGCCATGACCTCGTGGTCATCGCGAAGAGCATCGCCCGCATCTTCCTGCAGAACTCCGTGAACCTGGGCCTGAACCTGATCATCTGCCCGACCCTCGAAGCGGAGGAAGGCCACGAGATGGAGGTCCTTCCCGGCAAGGTGGTCAACAGGACTTCCGGCAAGGAGTTCCCCACCGTGCCGCTGCCCCCTGCCCGCCAGGCCATCATCGATGCGGGGGGGCTGATTCCCTTCACGCGCAAGAAGATGCTGGAGATGGCCCCCCGCTGAGGGCACCCACCAAGCCAAGGCCCCGTCCCGCCAGACGGGGCCTTGGCTTGGTGGCATACTGGCGCCGGATCTGGGGGGCAGCCATGACGTGGTACGAAGATCTTCGGCACATCGAGTGGAGCGGGAGAAAGTACACGGTCCTGGACAAGATCAAGGAGGAGGGACGGCTGTACCTCGGACTGGCAACCTTTGACGAGGTGGCCGAGGTGGCCGCGGCCATGAACGCCGGTCTCAGGCGTCCACTCCCCACCCGCCTCGTGTGGGTGGAGGAGACGGGGGAAGGATTCATCCCGCTCGGAAAGGCGGAGCTGGCTCGGATCCAAGTCCGGAAAAGCGCCCGAGCCGCCGAGGCCTTCAAGAAGCCTCCCCGGACATAGTTGTGGCGACTACCGGATTTGAGCCAGGATCCGGACCTACCGATAGGTCCAGGAACATCCTCCGGATGGGGCCTCCATGAGCTAAAGCCCGGATCCTGGTCGTGGACGACGACAGCCTCAACCTGACGAGCCTCTCCCGGGTGCTGTCACGGGGGGGGTTCCATGTCCTGATGGCCGAGAACGGCGAGCGAGCCCTCAGCCTGCTGGAGGCGGACACCAAGGGTTTCAGCGCCCTCCTCCTCGACCGGCGCATGCCGCGGCTCGACGGGCTCCAGGTCCTCCGGCGGCTGAAGCAGAGCCACCGGTTCCGGGACCTGCCGGTGATCTTCCAGACCGCCATGGACCGCGCCGAGGACATCATCGAAGGACTCCAGGCGGGCGCGTACTACTACCTCACGAAACCCCTCGATCCGAAGATGGTCCTGGCCGTGGTGAGCGCGGCCACCAAGGACTACTCCAACCAGAAGGCGATCCACGCGGAGCTGGAGCGCACCCGTGCAGCCATCTCCTGCATGGAGGAGGGCCGCTTCCGCTACCAGACCCTCCATGGGTCCCACGAGCTCGCCAGCCTCCTGGCCAAGACCTGCCCGGACCCCAACCGCGTCGTCCTTGGTTTGTCCGAGCTCATGATCAACGCCCTGGAGCACGGCAACCTCGGGATCACCTTCGAGGAGAAGACCGCACTGATCGAAGCCCAGCGGTGGGAGGAGGAGATCGCACGCCGGCAGCGCCAGCCCGAGAACCTGGCCAAGTGGGTGACCGTCCACTTCCGGCGCACGCCTGACCGGATCCGGTTCGAGATCCAGGACGTGGGCTCCGGCTTCCAGTGGCAGCGCTACCAGGAGTTCCGTCCCGAGCTGCTGTTCAACACCCATGGCCGGGGCATCCTGATGGCGCGGATGAACGCCTTCGACCAGGTGGAGTATTCCGGTTGCGGCAACCACGTCATGGCGGAGGTGCGCCTCAACGCCTCAGCGCGATGACCCGAACCCTACTCGAGAGTCTCGAGCACGTGAAGGGCCTCGGGATGAACCCGCGACGCGAGGCATTCGGCGTGGGCGTACAGCACGGACCGGAAGGCTCCGCCGGCCCGCCGGGCGGAGATCTCCGCGAAGCCCTCGCTTCCGATCTCCCGTTCACAGAAGCAGCACTTCGGGCTGATGGGCGAGAAGGTGGAAACGGGTCCGTAGATGGACTCCCAGAGTTTGTCCGGAATGACCGCTTCCTCCGGGAGCAGCAGCCAGCGTTCGCCGTTGTGCTCCTCGATCTCAAAGGGGATGACCTGATCGTGGAGATGGTCGAACAAGGCCTTCAGATACTGCCGGTCCTCCGCACTCGTCTCCTTCGCTGCGAAGGGGATGCAGGCGGTGTGCCAGCCGGGGAATCGCCCGTATCTCACCGCAGACTGCAGCGACTCCACCGCAGCGGCGTACGAGTCGTCACAGATCAGGGCGCCGTCCCCATCCACGTCGTGGACGATGCCAGCCGCCTCATAGAGCCTGCGCAGCTGCTCCTGGAGCTTGAGGTTCTCAAACAGAAATCGGTCCATCCCGCGGATCTCCTGGGTGATAGGTTGGATGATGATAGCGGGCGGTGAGCCGGAGGACCTGCGAAATGGAACGGCGGAAACTGGGAACGCAGGGACTCGAGGTGGGCGCCATCGGACTCGGGTGCATGAGCATGTCGGACGACTACGGCCGGCCTGAGGACCGGGACGAAACGGAGTCCATCGCCACCATCCATCGTGCACTTGACCGGGGCGTGACGCTCTTCGACACGGCTGAGGCCTATGGCCCCTATACCAACGAAGAGCTGCTCGGCAGGGCGCTGAGAGGAAGACGGCACCAGGCCGTGATCGCCACGAAGTTCGGTCTGGCCAATGGGGTCGATGGATCTCCCGGCAATGCCCAGCGCGTGGCGGAAGCCTCGTTGAAACGCCTGGGCACGGATGTCATCGACCTGTACTACCTGCACCGCAAGGATCCCCAGGTTCCGATCGAGGATTCCGTCGGGGCCATGAAGCGGCTCGTGGAAGCCGGGAAGGTCCGGTACCTGGGGCTGTCCGAAGTGGGGCCGGAGACACTCCGGAAGGCTCATGCGATCCATCCTCTCAGCGCGCTCCAGAGTGAGTATTCCCTCTGGGAACGGGGGATCGAGAAGGACATCCTGCCCACCCTGCGGGAGCTGGGCATCGGCTTCGTGCCGTTCAGCCCCCTGGGACGAGGGTTCCTGACCGGGGCCTTCCGGAGCATCCAGGATCTACCCGAAGGAGACTGGCGGGCCAACATTCCCAGGTTCGAGGCCGAGCATGCCCAGGCCAACGCCCGAATCGTCGAGGGCGTCAAAGCCGTGGCGGACCGACTCGGCGCAACACCCGCCCAGGTGGTCCTGGCCTGGGTGCTGGCCCAGGGAATGGACATCGTCCCCATCCCCGGCACCAAGCGTCGGAAGTACCTGGATCAGAATCTGGATACCGCGCAGCTGAGCTTGAACGAGCGGGATTTGTCGGAACTGGATGCCCTGGCGGCCCTGGTTTCCGGGGACCGCTACCTCCCCTGGATGATGAAGCTCGTCGAGCGGTGAGGCCGGAATTATCCAAGCGCTTGGGTGTCCGCCAAGTTTTCCCGTCGCGTCCTGCCCGGACCGACGCTATCCTGGTCGTTCTGCCGGACGCATGTGCCGGGAATCCAGCCCCCAATGGAGAGGGGCAACAAACCGAGGTGGACGAATGTCCCAGCTTTCTACCCTACTGAAGGGTCACGGCGCCAAACAGGTTGGCCGTATCAAGGTTCTCGATTCCGCGATGTTCGAGGACAGCAACCCGGATGCCCAGGAATTCCTGGCAGCACTCCAGGGTGAAACCCGCGCCCTGCGCGAAGAAGAGGTGGTCAAGGGCCACGTCGTGGAGATCCGCGGCAAGGATGTCATCGTTGACATCGGCTACAAGGGCTCGGGCACGATCAACATCGACGAGTTCAACAACCCTGATGGCACCGTGGGTGTCGCCGTGGGCGATGTCGTCGAAGTGCTCCTCGAGCACCTGGAGGATGTGAACGGCAACGTGCGCATCTCCCGCGAGCGCGCCGAGAAGATGAAGATCTGGGACGAGGTCGAGAAGGCCTTCCGTTCCAACATGACCGTTCACGGCGTCGTGCTGGAGAAGGTCAAGGGCGGTCTGGCCGTCGACATCGGCATCCGCGCCTTCCTGCCCGGCAGCCAGGTGGACGTCAAGCCCGTCCGCAACCTGGATCCCTACCTCGGCAAGTCCTTCGACATGAAGGTCATCAAGGTGAACCGCCGCCGGGGCAACATCGTCCTGAGCCGCAAACTCTACCTCGAGACCGTCAACGCCAACATGAAGGAAGAGACGCTGGCCGGCCTGGAAGAGGGCAAGCTGGTCGAGGGAACCGTCAAGAACATCACCGAGTACGGCGCCTTCATCGACCTGGGCGGCGTGGACGGCCTGCTGCACATCACCGACATGTCCTGGGGCCGCCTCAACCACCCCAGCGAGATGTTCCAGGTGGGCGACAAGGTCGAGGTCGCGATCCTCAAGTACGACCGCGACACCGAGCGTGTCTCCCTGGGCTACAAGCAGAAGTTCGCGGATCCCTGGCTCACCGTGGAAGAGCGCTTCCCCATCCAGGCCAACGTCAAGGGCAAGGTGGTCTCGATCACCGACTACGGCGCATTCGTTGAGCTGGAGCCCGGCGTTGAAGGCCTGGTGCACGTCTCCGAGATGAGCTGGACCAAGAAGGTCAAGTCCGCCAAGGGCATGGTCAACCTGGGCGACATGGTCGAGGCGATCATCCTGCAGGTGGATCCCGAGAACCGGCGCATCTCCCTGGGCATGAAGCAGGTCACCCCCAATCCCTGGATGGAAGTGGCCGAGAAGTACCAGCCCGGCCAGATCGTCACCGGCACCGTCCGCAACATCACCGAGTTCGGCGCCTTCGTGGAACTGGAAGAGGGCATCGACGGCCTGATCCACGTCTCGGACTTCAGCTGGACCAAGAAGATCAAGCACCCCGGCGAAGTCGTCAAGAAGGGCGATTCCGTCACCGCCAAGGTCCTCAGCCTGGATCCCCTGAACCAGCGCATGAGCCTCGGCGTGAAGCAGATGGAACCCAACGTCTGGGAGATCTTCTTCGAGAGCCACCACGTCAGCGACACCATCACCGGCAAGATCGCGCGACTGACCGACTTCGGCGCCTTCGTCGACCTCGGCGATGGCATCGAGGGCCTGGTGCACGTCTCCGAGCTGGCTCGCCGCCGCGTGGAAGACATCCAGAAGGAGTTCTCGCAGGGCCAGGAACTCACGATGAAGATCGTGAAGCTGGATCCCACCGAGCACCGCATCGGCCTCTCCGTGAAGCAGTACGAGCAGGACCAGGAGCGCGGCGAGATCGAGTCCGCCAAGAACCTCCAGCCCTTCAAGAAGGCCACCCTCGCGGATGCCTTCTCCAAGGCGGAGCGCGAAGACTAGTCCCGTTCAAACCCAATGCAGAGCGCCCCGCAAGGGGCGTTCTGCTTATTTGGGAACATGGACCTGACTGGTCTGGGGAACGGATCGACTCCCAGAGCAGGTGGAGAAACACGGAGAGTCGCCCCTCATCTGGACGGGCCAGCGGCATCGTTTTTCAAAGCCATCGAACCGAATTTCACGATATTGATCAAAATCCCATCTTTTTTTTCGCATTGAAATGCCTATTTTCAACGATTCAGAAACGATTGACACAGCGAAAAGAACCTCTTGTATGAGCATGAATTTCTTTCACCAAGTGAATGAATTGATTGAAGAGGACGCCCGGAGACGACTGCTTTAGAATCACAAATCCGCTTCCACTCTTCCAAGGCGCGATATCCCCGGTTTGGCACCCAGCCCGATTCATCATTAGCAGGCTCTTTGAAACCTCCGGGTGCCATTTGAGGAATTTATCAAGCCACATCGGCTGGCCTCATGTTAGGTTGAGAGCCAGAAGCGAGGATTAGTGCGAAATTCTCAAGCATAGCGATTGCCGAGGGCCATTTGGTTCTGAATGGCCTAAACCATTGGGTGGATCTCCCATCGCAAGCCTTCCGGGTCTTCACGGAAGGTCGAAGGGGTGTGAGGTCACACTCGATTTTGGGTTCCTGCTCACTTCTATCCTGGACTCGCGTCAAGGGTGGATGGTTTTTTATTGCTTGAGTTTTTACTCGTGTATATTTTATGCGGGGTATTTTTTTTTATTCCAAGATTGACACTGCAATATCGCGCCTTCTAGACTATTCCCGACGTTCATAGACATCGCGAAGGATCGTAAAACGTGCTTGGCACGTATGTGAAGTCGTGCAACTAAACGCCGCGAGATATCATCTCGGCACCCATTCCAAACGGGAGAAACACTATGAAGAGAGCCTCGCTCCGAAACGCGTCCTGGACTCTGGCCGCCGCTGCGCTCGTGTCGGTCACGGGCCTGCTCGTGGGCTGCAAGAAGGAAGTGAAGGAACTGAAGATCGGCTACATCACCGAGCAGACCGGTGCCGAGTCCTACATCGCCGCCTCTTCCACGCCTGCCCTCGAGGACCGCATCGCCGAGATCAATGCGGCTGGTGGCATCAACGGCTACAAGCTGAAGCTGGTGGCCTATGACACCCGTTCCGAAGTGCCTGATGCCGTTTCCGTCACCAAGCGCATGATCGATCAGGACAAGTGCGTGGCCATCATTGGCCCCTCCTGGTCCGCCGCCGGCATTCCCATCGCCCAGATCGCCAACACCTCCAAGGTGCCCATCGTCGCCACCACCGCTTCGAACGTGAACGTGACGATTTCCGAAGCTGGTCAGCTGCACCCCTACATGTTCCGCGTGTGCTTCATCGATCCCTACCAGGGCTACGCGCTGGCCGATTTCGCCTACAAGAAGATGAACGCGAAGAAGGCTGCCTTCCTCACCGACGTGTCCTCCCCCTACACCGTGGGCGTCCACAAGTTCTTCGAGAGCCACTTCAAGGAACTGGGCGGCGAGATCCTCGTCAATGAAGGCTACAACCAGGGCGACACCGAATTCCGCGCCCAGCTCTCCAAGATCAAGAACGCCAAGCCCGATCTCCTGGTGTCCGCCGCCTACACCTACAAGGATGCCGGCCTGATCGCCCAGCAGATGGACGCTCTCGGCCTCAAGGTCCCCTTCATGGGCGCCGACGGCTGGTACGTGGACGATCTCCTCACCATGGCCGGCCCCAAGCTCGAAGGCGCAGTCTGCACCAACGGCGCCTCCACGGAAGCTCCTGAAGTCCAGCAGTTCAACAAGGACTTCGAAGCCAAGCACAAGGTCAAGCCCACCATCTACACCTACTATGGCCTCGACGCCCTCATGCTGATCGAGCACGGCATCAAGCAGGCCACCACCAAGAACCCCAAGATCGAGGCCGCCGCGCTTCCGACCGCCATCCGCGACGAGATCGAGAACGCCACCGACGTCCAGCTCTTCTCCTCCAAGATGACCATGGAGAAGGACACCCACAACCCCCACAACAAGCCCATCCTGATCATGCAGATCAAGGGCAGCAAGTGGAACCTGCTCGAGACCTTCGACCCGGCCAAGCAGTAAGGTTCATCGCTGGTGAATGCAGCGGGGTGTGACCCGGCAGGGAACACACCCCGTTTTCACATCCAAGAGGTAGCACCATGGACTTGTTCATCCAGCAGCTCATCAACGGCGTATCCATCGGGGCGATCTACTCCCTGCTGGCGGTGGGCTACGCGCTGGTCTACAGCGTATACAACTTCACCAACTGGGCTTTCGACGGCTTCATGGCCTTCGGAGCCTTCATGGGATTCACGGCCATCGCTTCGATGTCCATGCCCTTCTGGGCCGCCGCGACCGTCTCCATGATCCTCACCATCGTCCTGTCCGTAGGCGTGGAGAAGCTGGCGTACCAGCCCCTGCGCGTCCGCAAGGCCCCTCGACTGTTCATGATGATCTCCGCCATGGGCGTCAACCTGGCGATCGTGAACACCATCAACAAGCTCTACACCGGCACGCTGCGCCGGTTCCCGATCCCGGATTCCTGGACCCAGACCATCACCATCGGCCAGGCCTCCATCGGGCAGATGGACATCGTTGCCGCCATCATCGCCTTCATCCTGCTGGCCATCCTGTGGATCTTCCTCTACAAGACCAAGTGGGGCCTCGGTGTCCGCGCCAGCAGCATCGACATCCTGACCTCCTCCCTGATGGGGATCAACAACAACGCCGTGGCCTTCATCATCTTTGCCACCACGGGTGTCCTCTCCTCCGTGGCCGGCGTGTTCTTCGGCATCAAGTACGCCGTCTACCCGCTCATGGGCGGCCCCGTCACCATCAAGGCCATGATCGCCAGCATCGTGGGCGGTCTGGGCAGTCTTCCCGCTGCGGTCGTGGGCAGCATGATCCTGGGCGTACTGGAGACCATGGTTTCCGGCTACATCAGCTCCTCGTACCGCGACCTCTTCGCGTTCGCGTTCCTCATCGTCATCCTGCTCTTCTTCCCCAACGGTCTCATGGGGAAGGAAACGGGCGAGAAACTCTAGAGAAAGGATGGTGAGAACATGAGCAACCAGAAGAAACTCCTGATCTTCCTCGGTGGCACGATCCTGACGATCGTGACGCTCTTCGTCCTCGTCCAGATTGCGGGCGTCGGCTACTTCCAGAACATCTCGATCCTGGCGGGCATCACCCTGATCGCCACCCTCGGCGTCGCGATCCTGACGGGCTACACCGGCCTCTTCACCATCGGTCACGCAGGTTTCATGGCCATGGGCGGCTATCTGGCTGCGATCCTCGTGAAGGAATACCACGTCCCCTTCATCCTCGCGCTGATGGGCGGGGGCATCTTCGCGGGCTTCACCAGCTTCATCATCGGCTACCCGGCCTTCCGCAGCCGGCTGCGGGGCGACTACTTCGCGATCGCCACCCTGGGCTTCGCCGAGGCCATTCGCTTGCTGCTCAACAACGTGAGGGCCATCGGCCCCATCAAGCTGGGCGGCTCCTTCGGCTACATGGACATCCCGAGCCTGAACGTGCTCTGCTGGGAATGGCTTGGCAGCGATGGATGGAATGGCGTCATCGTGGTGCTGTTGTTCGCCGTGGGCACGCTCGTCATGACCCACATGTTCGTGAAGTCCCAGTACGGGAAGAACTGCATCGCCGTCTGCCAGGACGAGGTGGCGGCCCAGATGATGGGCGTGGACCTCATGCGCACCAAGATGCTCGCGCTGTTCATCAGTGCGTTCTTCGCCGGTGTGGCCGGGGCCCTCATGGCCTTCTACTACGGTTACCTGACACCCGGGTTCTTCATGATCACCCGGTCCTCGGACCTCTTGGCCGGCGTGGTCTTTGGAGGGATGCAGTCCTTGATCGGCCCCACGATCACCTCCATCGTCCTCGTTGCGGTCCCTGAAGTACTCCGGGGCATCAACGAGTACCGCTTGATCGCTTACGGTCTCTTCTTCGTGATCGTGATGATCTTTAGGCCCCAGGGCCTGCTGGGTTACGTCGAGATGAACTTCGATTTCGTGCGCCAACTCTGGAGGCGGGAACCCGCCAAGGCCACAGGAAAGTAGGACGCAGATGGGTATCCAAGAACCAACCACCAACAAGATCCTGGAACTGCGCAACCTGACCATCGACTTCGGCGGTGTGCGCGCTGTGAACGACCTCTCCCTCTCCATCGCCCCGGGTGAGTTCATTGGGTTGATCGGCCCCAACGGCGCCGGCAAGACCACGGTCTTCAACCTGATCACCAACGCCTACCAGGCGACCTCCGGCGACATCCTGTTCGAAGGCAAGAGCGTGCGGGGCGTGACTCCGGACAAGATCTGCCGAATGGGCATCAGCCGCACGTTCCAGAACATCCGGCTGTTCCCCCACATGACCGTCTACGAGAACGTGGAACTGGGCCTCCACGCCCAGCCCCACTACTCGCTGTTCGAGAGCTTCGTCCGACTCCCACGCGCCTCCCGCGCAGAGCGGGAAGCCCGGCAGAAAGCCCATGAACTGCTGGAGATGGTCAACCTTGAGCAGCACGCCAATGCGGTTGCGGGAAGCCTCCCCTATGGTCTCCAGCGTCGCCTGGAAATCGCCCGGGCCGTGGCCGCAGACCCGAAGATCCTGCTCCTGGACGAGCCCGCCGCAGGCATGAACGAGGATGAATGCAACGACCTCGTGAGGCTTATCCGCCAGATCCACGAGTCGAAGAAGTTCACGATCATCATGATCGAGCATCACATGGCGGTGGTCATGGACCTGTGCAAGGACCACCGCATCTACGTGCTCACCCTGGGTTCACTCCTGACGTACGGCGGACCGGCCGAGATCCAGAGCAACCCGCAGGTCATCAAGGCTTACTTGGGAGAGAAGAAAGATGGGCGAAACAAGCGCGTTTCTTGATGTCCAGAACATCGAGGTCTACTACGGTGGCATCCGCGCCCTCCATGGCGTGAGCCTGAAGGTCAACCAGGGCGAGATCGTCTCCGTGATCGGCGCGAATGGTGCCGGGAAGTCCACGCTCCTGAAGACCATCGCCTCGGTGAAGAATGCGACGACCGGCAGCATCACGTTCAGGGGCCAGAAGGTCCCGGCTGACGCCCACAAGGTCGTCCACACCGGGATCACCCTCGTGCCCGAAGGCCGCCGCATCTTCGCACCCCTGACCGTCCGGGAGAACCTGATGGTGGGCGCCTACACGCGCTCGGACAAGGAGGAGATGGAGCGGACCCTGGAGGACATCTTCTCCCTGTTCCCGCGGCTCAAGGAGCGCCTGTTCCAGCGCGGCGGAACCCTCTCGGGCGGCGAGCAGCAGATGCTGGCCGTGGCCCGGGCTCTGATGTCCCAGCCCAAGCTCCTGATGCTGGACGAGCCCTCCCTGGGCCTCGCTCCCATCGTCTACGACGCCATGTTCGACGTGCTGGTGCGACTGAACCAGGAGAAGGGGATGACCATCCTCCTTGTGGAGCAGAACGCCATCCTGGCCCTGGGCATGTCCCACCGTGCCTATGTGCTTGAGACGGGCCACATCTCCCTTGAAGGCACGGGCGAGGACCTGCTGGAGGACCCCCGGGTCCAGGCCAGCTACCTCGGCATCACCCACTAGTCTTCACAACCGATCGACCTGCGAGGGACTCCCAGCTGCCACCGGGAGTCCCTTTTTTCATGGGCATCACAGGGCCCTTGTCAGGACCTCCACCAGCGTTTCCATGCGGAGCGGGACCGGATTGGCCTTCATGCTGCTGGCGGACAGGGCGCGCCCTGCGATGGATTCCAGGTCCTCCGCTCCCAGCCCATAGTCCCCCAGCCGGGGTACCTGCAACGTCTCCACCATGGAGCGGACCCAGTGGATGCCATCCATTGCCGATGCCTCCGGGTTTCCTGTCAAGAGCCGGGCCACCGCCGTGTACTTTCCGCGGACAGGGTGTTCTGAAGGAAGTGCGAAGAGGTTCACCTCCATCACATGGGGCAGGAGCGCGGCACAGGCGACGCCGTGGGGCACCGGCTTGAGACCTCCGAGAGGCGCGGCCAGTCCATGGACCGCCCCCAGCCCGGCATTGGCCAGTGCCATGCCGCCCAGCAGGCTTGCGAGGGCCATGTCCTCGCGGGCCTGGCGGTCTTGGCCGTCCTCCCAGGCCCGGTGAAGCGAGCGCGCCACCCTCTGAAGGCCTTCGAGGCACAGGGCATCCGTCATGGGATTGGCCCTGCTGGAGACGTACGGCTCGATGAGCTGTGTCAGGGCGTCCAGTCCGGTGCTGGCCGTAATTTCCGGAGGCAGGCCGTAGGTCAGCTCCGGATCCACCAGGGCGATCCTCGGCAGCATCCACTCGTGCCGCAGGCTCACCTTCACACCATGGTCCGGCGAGGCCAATACGGCATTCCGCGTGACTTCGGAGCCTGTGCCCGCCGTGGTCGGAATGGCGATTATGGGCAGTGGATGTCGCTCCAGAGGCCTTCCCTGCCCGATCACCTCGAGGTACTGCAAGGGATCCCCGGCATTGACGGCCAGAGCTGCGATGGCCTTCCCCCCATCCAGGACGCTGCCTCCCCCGATCGCGATGACCATGTCCGCGCCGACACCGTGCGCCAAGGCAACCCCATGCCGGATGTCATCCACCG
>CAYZND010000051.1:0-14816 GCA_964479495.1 uncultured Mesoterricola sp. | reverse complement strand
GGTATGACCTGCCCTACGCCGTGGCCCTGCGCGACTTCTTCAGCGAATACAAGATGCGCGCCCAGCAGAACACCCGCTACATCGAGGCCGACATCGAGGAGGCCGTCCGCACCCACACCGTGGATACGCTGATCTCCATGCTCACCCGGGCGGACATCCAGTCCACGATCACCCCGGACGAAGGCCGCAACGTGCCCTGGCACTACAACAACATCCGTGGCGTCCAGACCGTGAAGCAGACCTGGGCCGCCCTGGACGGAATCAAGGAGCTCCTGAGCCTGAACCACGACGGCCCCCTGGGCGAGATGGTGCGCGACCTCAAGGAGCGCGCCGTGGCCTTCCTGGAGGAGGTCGTGGAGATCGGCGGCTACTTCGCCGCCGTGGAGAAGGGCTTCTTCGTGGACTCCGCCAAGTACCCCGAGCGCAATGGCGACGGCATCGCCCGTGACGGCAAGGGCGGCGTGGGTGTCGGCTCCATCGTACTGCGCGAGGCGGACTACTTCGCCCCGGTCTGCGACCACTTCGGGCACAACCACGTGCCGGCCGGCGTGAAGAAGGCCTGCGACCCCATCCAGGGCTGCACCCTCTGCGACCCCGAGAAGATCGTCTTCATCGACGAGCTGGATCCCGAGGACTCCTGCCACAAGCGCCTGGAGAAGACCCTCCCCTACCGCAAGGGCAACATGATCAAGCCCGAAGCGGAGTGGGCCGGCGACGGCACCATCCTGATCCAGCTCTTCGTGCCCCAGAACGAGGACATCGCCCCGGTCTACGCCGTGGAGATGGCCAAGAAGATGGGCCTGATCGATCCCGAGGTCATCAACACCATGGTCCTGCATCCCTCCGAAGGCTGCTTCGTGGAGGTGAAGGGCAAGGTGGCCTTCGACATCGACAAGACCACCCTCAAGATCCCCGAGAAGGAAGTGATCCTGCCCGAGCAGGAGCTGCGGGACGCCGTGAAGAAGCTGGGCGTCAAGGTCGTGGCGGGCACCGTGGGCGAGGACGAGCACAGCGTAGGTCTGCGCGAGATCCTCGACATCAAGCACGGCGGCATCGAGAAGTACGGCGTGAAGTACCACTACCTGGGCACCTCCGTGCCCATCGGCAAGCTGGTGGATGCCGCCATCGAGACCGGCGCCCAGGCGATCCTGATCTCCACGATCATCAGCCACAACGATGTGCACCGCGCCCAGATGAAGAAGCTGGCCGAGCTCTGCCAGGAGAAGGGCATCCGCGAGAAGATCGTTCTGATCGCGGGCGGCACCCAGGTGAACCGCGACATGGCCAAGGAAACGGGCCTCGACGCCACCTTCGGCCGCGGCACCAAGGGCATCCACGTCGTGAACGCCATGGTGAAGGTCCTGAAGGCCCGCGGCGTCGTGTAGCCAAGCCGAGCCACCAGGGCGCAAAGGCACAAAGCAGGGAAACCCATCCTTCCTTCGTGTTTTTGCGTCCTGGCGGTGCTTCTTTCAGAGGTTCGTCATGCCCAGCGAGATCGAGATCCTGACCATCGAAGTGGGAAGCACCATCACGAAAGTAAATGGGTTCAACCTGGCGGACGGCGGCGGTTTCGAGCATGTGGCCCAGGGCTTCGCACCCACCAGCGTGGCCAAGGGCGACGTGGGGCTGGGCGTGCAGGAGGCCGTTGACGATCTGGAGTCACGCTTCGGCGCGCCCATTGGGAAGCCCGAGACCTTCGTGAACAGCTCGGCTGCCGGAGGCCTGCGCATGACCGTCCACGGGCTCACGTACAACATGACGGCACGGGCGGCGCGGGAGGCCTCTCTGGGGGCCGGGGCCCTTGTGAAGATGGTGACGGCGGGCCTCCTGGGCGACTTCGAGCTCGAGGAGATCGCCGCCATCCACCCCAATATCATCCTGCTGGCCGGGGGCGTGGACTTCGGCGAGAAGACCATCGTGCTCCAGAACGCCGAGAAGCTCGCGTCGCTGAAGCTCCCCGTGCCGGTGGTCTACGCGGGGAATGTGGCGCTCCGCAAGCAGATCCATCACCTGTTCCACGAAGCGGGCATCGAGCTGCTGCTGGCCGACAACGTCTTCCCCGATGTGGATGTCCTGAACATCGAACCCCTGCGTCATCTGATCCACGATGTGTTCAGCCGCCACATCATCCATGCCCCGGGCATGTCCCGCTTCGCGGAGATGACCCACTGGGGCATCCTGCCCACACCGGGTGCGGTGCTCCGGGGGGCCGAGCTCTTCGCGGAAGTCATGGGAGACTGCCTGATCTTCGATGTGGGCGGCGCCACCACCGATGTCCACTCGGTCACGGACGGCAGCAGCGAGTTCGCCTCCAAGCTGGTGGAACCGGAACCCCGTGCCAAGCGCACCGTGGAAGGGGACCTGGGTGTCTACGTCAACGCCCGCAACATCGTCGACATGTCCGGCGATGATGCCTGGGAATCCCGCATGGAGGATCTCCAGGCCATGCCGAGCACGGAGCGGGAGAAGGAGCTGACCCGCTGGCTCTGTTCCCGCGCCGTGGATGTGGGCGCCAAGCGTCATGCCGGGGTCATCTCGGACCTCTACACCCCTACGGGCAAGAAGCAGATCGTAAAGGGCAAGGACCTCACAGGCGTGAAGTGGGTTGTCGCCACCGGCGGCGCGCTGACCCGCATCGAAGGTGGTGCCGACTGCCTGCGTTCCATCTGCACGGGAGCCGGGAAGTACCTCCTCCCTGCCAAGGACGCCCGCATCCTCATCGACCGAAACTACCTCTTCTCCGCCCTGGGGACACTGGCCCAGGCCTATCCGGAGGACGTGAAGCGCACGTTCGCCCGATGGGCCGAAGCCGATGGCGATCTCGCGCTGTCCCTGCTGGGCGAAGATCCGAACCCCAGCTAGGAGCTTCACCCATGTACGTCCGTACGCCCCGCCTTGAGATCTATCCCGAACGGATCACCGCCAACGCCCGTTCCGTCATCAAGAGCTGCCACGAGCATGGCGGGAAGGTGGCCTGCGTCACCAAAGTGGCCTGCGCACATCCTGCGGTGGTGCATGCCTTCGAGCAGGGCGGCGCCGACATGATCGCGGATTCGCGCATCACAAACCTGATGTCCATGGCCAACACGGGGATTTCTGTTCCCCTCATGCTGCTGCGCATCCCTGCCCCAAGCCGGGCCGCGGATGTGGTGCGCTGTGCCGACGTGACCCTCAACTCAAGCCTCCAGACGATCCAGCTGCTGTCCGAGGCCGCGCAGTTCCTCAAGAAGCGCCACCAGGTCATCGTCATGGTGGATGTAGGCGACCTGCGGGAAGGCCTCTGGCCCGATCAGGCCCTCGAGGTCGTGAAGAGCGCTGCGAAGCTGCCCAACATCGATGTCATCGGCCTGGGGTGCAACCTGGCGTGCTATGGCGGTGTCATCCCCAGCGTCGAGAACATGAACGCCCTCATCGAGATCCGGGACACCTGCCGCAAGGCCACGGGCCTCGAGCTGGCCACCCTCTCCGGAGGCAACAGCTCCAGCCTGCCGCTGCTGGCGTCCGGCAAAATGCCGAAGGAGATCAACCACTTCCGCCTTGGCGAGTCCATCGTCCTTGGCCGCAACGTGCTGGACCGCTCCCCATGGCCGGGCACGCGTCAGGATACATTCCGGATGGTGGCGGAGGTGGTGGAGGTGGCGCGGAAACCCTCAGTGCCCATCGGAGACCGCGGTCAGAATGCCTTTGGCGAGACCTGTGAGTTCGAGGACCGAGGCGTACGCCTGCGGGCCATCCTGAACCTGGGTCGACAGGACGTCGTGGTGGACGGCATCGAACCCGAGATGAAGGGCATTACGGTGCTGGGCGGCTCCAGCGACCACCTGATCCTCGACGTGGAGGAGGCCGAGAGGGAGGTCAAGCTGGGTGATGAGCTGGCCTTCTACCCGAGCTATGGCGCTCTGCTGGCGCTGGCCACCTCGCCCTATGTCCAGAAGGCCGTGATGCGCTAATGATCAACACCACCCCCCGAAGGCCCATTGGGCTTTCGGGCTACCGGTGATGAAATGGAGGAGAGGATCGCCATGCTCTACCAGACCCATGCCCGCGTCCACCTCGGGAACATCCGCAAGAACCTGGAAGGCATCCGCCAGGCCGTGGGCCACGAGCGGAAAGTGCTCATCGCCGTGAAGGCCAATGGCTATGGTCACGGCGCAGTGCAGGTCTCGCTGATGGCCGAGCGCACGGGACTGGCGGACTGGCTGGGGGTGGCCACGGTGCCTGAGGGACTTGAGCTCCGCAAGGCAGGCCTGCGCCTTCCCATCCTGAAGTTCTCGCCCGCCTTTCCGGAGGAGATGGGGGCGGCCCTGGAGAATGGCCTCACCCTGGCGGTGGCCGAGCGCGCCAACATCGAGGCGCTGCAGCTGGTGGCCCGAGCCAAGGGGCTCCGGGCCCGTGTGCACCTTAAGATCGACACGGGCATGGGGCGGGTCGGCGTGGGAGTCGATGAAGCGGCGGAGCTGGCCCTCTTCATCGAGCGGCAGTGCCCGGATCTCTACCTGGAGGGCGTGTTCACGCACCTGCCCGTCAGCGACGAGCTCCAGCAGATGCCTTACACCCAGAAGCAGGTGGACCTCTTCAAGAAGGCCGCCAAGGCCATCGAGAAGGCCCTGGGTCGCACCCCCGACCTGGTCCACTGCTCGAACTCCGGCGCCGTGTTGGGCCACGAAGCCGGCTGGCTGTCCATGGTGCGGCCCGGGATCATGATCTACGGCTACTACCCCGACGAGACCACCCCCAAGACGATCCCCCTCTACCCGGGGATCTCCTTCGTCTCGCGCATCTCCTTCCTGAAGCGCGTGAAGAAGGGCACCAGCATCGGCTATGGCCGCACCTGGGTCGCCCCGGAGGACACCTGGATCGCCACCATGCCCGCAGGGTACGCGGACGGATTCAACCGGCTCTTCTCCAACTGTGGACGGGTGCTGGTGAACGGCCAATCCTATCCCATCGTCGGTCGCGTCTGCATGGACCAGTCCATGTTCAACCTGGGTCCCGAGATCGATGCGAAAGTGGGCGATGAGGTGGTGCTCATCGGCCGCAGCGGCAAGGAGGAGATCACCACGTACGAGTGGGCGAAGATTCTCAATACCATCACCTACGAGATCACCTGTCAGCTCAATGCGCGGGTGGAGCGTTTCTACGACGCCTACTGATGAAGGCGTCCCTCCCTGCGTTTCAACTGGTCTTTCTGTCAATTCGCCGCTGAATCGAGCGGATCATCCGGGCCGGGGGTATAGTTCCTCGTGGTCGGTGAGACCGTTCGACTGTGCAGGTATCCGACATGACCGTGATGAAGCGCCGTACGAAGCTGTTTCTGATCCTGGGCCTGGTGATCGCCCTGGTGGCTGCCCCCGTGGGGATTCCGAGGCTCTTCCGCGAGTCCCCCGAGGCCTTGACCTGGGACGCGGTCTCTCTGGGCGAGGTCCGGGAAACCATCAGCGCCAGCGGCGAGATCAAGGCCAAGACCAGCATCAACATCGGCACCAGCGTCACCGGCGAGATCAAGGTCCTGCATGTGAAGGATGGGCAGGATGTGAAGGTGGGAGATCTCCTCGTGACCATCGACCGGGAGCGGCTGAAGCAGCAGCTCTCCCAGGCCGAGGCCCAGCTTGAGGCCTCCCGCAAGGACGCGGCCCGCCTGGAGGCGGCGATGAAGCGTGCCCAGGAGAACGCTGCGCGCATGGAGTCGCTCTTCCGGCAGGGGCTCATCTCCGACGAGGAATACCGCCAGTCCAAGCTGAACCTGGAGAGTGCCATCCTCAACCATGAGGCGGCGCGTTCCAACGTCATGCAGAACCAGGCCAATGTGGCCGCCATGCGGGACAACTTCGGGAAGACCGAAATCCGAGCCCCCATCGTGGGCCGTGTCACGGCCCTGAGGGCGGAGCGGGGCGAGATGGCCATTCCCGGTACGAGCAACCTGGCAGGGGCCAACCTGATGGTCATCTCGGACATGAGCGAGGTCATCGCGGAGATCAAGGCGAACGAGAGTGAGGTGGTGCGCCTGAAGGAGAACCAGCCGGCCCAGGTGACCGTGGAAGCCTTGCCGAACCGCGTCTTCCAGGGGAAGGTCTACGAGATCGCCTCCGCCTCGGAGTCCAGCGGCAGCGATGCCAACATGTACAAAGTGAAGGTGATCCTGGATATGTCCGGCAAGGATGTGGATCAGCTCCGTCCCGGCATGAGCGCCCGGGCCGTGATCCTCACCGCCGAAGTCAAGGGCGCCTTGCGTGTGCCGCTGCAGGCCGTGCTGGACCGGGAAGGTTCCATGGAGGACGCGCGGAAGAAGGGCTTGTTGAGCCCTGAGAGCCGGTCCGTGGTCATGGTGGTGAAAGGGCGCAAGGCGGAGGAGCGGCCCGTCCAGGTGGGCATTGCCAACACTCAGTACTACGAGGTCCGGAACGGGCTGTCCGATGGGGAGCGGGTGCTCACGGGTCCGGTTCGGAAGCTCAAGGAGCTGAAGAACGGAGATTCCATCAAGCTCCGCAAGAAATCGGACGCCGAGCTGGAGGAGGCGGCCCGGAAGGATGCGGAGCAGAAGCCGTGATCGATGTCTTCGAACCCCTGCAGGCGGCCCTCAAGGCCCTGAAAGCCAACAAGCTGCGCTCGGCCCTGACGACCCTGGGCATCATCATTGGGGTCGCCGCAGTGATCATCGTGGTGAGCCTCGTGCAGGGCCTGGAGCAGAGCGTTCTGAAGCAGATCGAGAAGGCGGGCAGCCAGACCCTCTTCGTGCGCCCCATCATGCCCATGGACATTCCCTACGAGGAGTACGTGAAGATCCGCAACCGGGATCTCACCCTGGACGACATGCGGATGCTCCAGCGCTCCGTGCCCATGGTGCGCCAGGTGACACCGCTCTTCTTCATGGCCACGGAGCTGAAGGCCAACGGCCGCTCCACCAGCGTGAACCTTGTGATGACCGACGACACCTACATCGAGCTCAACAGCATCGACCTGCAGGCCGGGCGCAACTTCGTCTCCTCGGATCAGCGCCTGGGCAACAAGGTGGTCATCGTGGGCTCCAAGATCCCCGAGCGGCTGGGCATCAAGGGCAATCCCCTGGGGAAGATCGTCCAGACGCCGACCCTGAGCCTCGAGATCATCGGCGTGCTCGAGGAGCAGGGCGCCACCATGGGGCACGACCCGGACACCAACATCTTCATTCCCCTCTCCACGGGTCTGCCGCTGCTCTCGGATCAGCAGAGGCGCCAGCTCCTGTTCCAGGCGCGCATCGATCCGAAGCTCAATGCCGATGACGGCGCGGACCTGGTGAAGGATGCCCTGCGGCGCATCAAGGGCTTCAAGCTCAAGGAGCGGGAGGGCTTTCAGGTGTTCAGCCCCAAGCAGATCACCTCCATCATCGGCAACATCACCGGCGTCATCACCGCCGTGGCCGGGGGCATGGTCTCCATCGCACTGCTGGTCGGTGGCATAGGGATCATGAACATCATGCTGGTGAGCGTCACCGAGCGCACCCGGGAGATCGGGATCCGCAAGGCGGTGGGTGCCAAGCGCAAGGATGTGCTGGCCCAGTTCCTCATCGAGGCCGCACTGCTCTCCCTTTTCGGTGGCGTGGCCGGCATCGTGCTCGGCTACATTGTGGGGGCGATTCTGGGCAACGCCCTGGTGGGCACCGTGGGCACCATCCCCATCTGGGCCGTGCTCTGCGCCTTTGGTGTGCCGGCTGTCATCGGGGTCGTGTTCGGGCTCTATCCCGCCTGGAAGGCCTCGCGGCTGGATCCCATCGAGAGCCTACGCTACGAATGAATGCCTTGGACTTGCACTGGTTTTTCGGCGTTGTGTGGCATAGAGTCTAGGGGCCAGCCTCCTGATCCTCCCCATGTCGTCCTCCGCCCCTGATTCAACCCAGCCCCCTGGAATTCCTGATCGCCTCGCCTTCCTGGAAGCGGTCCATGCGGCATCTCGGGACATGGTCGCCCTTCTCGACTGCGAGACGGATGCGTACGAGTACCTGGATCCCTCCGTGGAAGCCCACCTGGGCTACACGATCGAGGAGATCGCCCTCAGCGGGCCTCTCTTCCTGGCCAGCCTGCTGCATCCGGATGACTGGTCACTGGCCCAGGGGGCCATCCCTGGGACGGCATCTCCTGCTGGGGTTCAGGACCCATCCACGGAGACCGTCCATGCGGGTGATGGAGAGCTGAGACTCCGTCATCGGGATGGTGGATGGCGCTGGTTCAAGGTCCTCAGGACGGTCTTTGACCGACGACCGGAGGGAACCCCTTGGCGCACGCTGGTGGTTTTCCAGGACACCACGAGCCGACATCAGGCCGAGGACCGTTCCCGGCAGGCGGAAGAGCGCTTCCGGGCCGTGATGCAGCACTCCCTGGATGTCATCAACATCCTCGATGCCAACGGCAGCCTGATCTACAGCTCCCCGGCCGGTGAGCGGGTCCATGGCTTTGCCACGACGGAATCGCTTGGGTTGAGCCTCTACCCCTATGTGCATCCGGAGGACCTTCTGGCGGTACGGCGGGCGCTGGGTGAAATCGTGGCCCATCCCGAGAGGCCCCAGACCGTGCGGTACCGGCTGGCGACCAAGCACCGGGGCTGGGTGTGGGTGGAGACCGTGGCGGTCAACCAGCTGCACAACGAGGCCATCCGGGGCATCCTCTGCAACATTCGCGACATCTCGGACCGAAAGCACGCGGAGGAAGGCCTGCTGCGCAGCGAAGCGCTCCTGGCGGAGGCCCAGCACCTCGCAGCCCTGGGTTCCTTCGAGTTCGACCTGCAAAGCGGGGAGAGTGTCTGGTCCGAAGGCATGTATCGCCTGCTGGACCGAAATCCAGCCCAGGGTCCCATGCGCTACCAGGAGCTGATCGAACTGATCCACCCCGAAGACCGGAAGCTCTGGACCTCGGCCCGCAAGCTCCTCTATGCGGACTCGATCCCGCTGCGTTCCGAATTCCGCGTGGTCTGGCGGGATCGGTCCATCCACTACCTCACCATCAAGGCCCGTCCGGTGGACGGGACCGGCGGCGCCGGCACGAAGATCGTGGGAGCCGTGCAGGACATCAGCGAGCGCAAGCGCATCGAGGAGGCACTGCGGGAGAGCATGAACGCCTACCGGGAGGCGGCGGATTTCCTGCCCCAGACGGTCTTCGAGATGGATGTCACCGGGCGGCTGACCTTCGTGAACCACCAGGGGTTCCAGGCCTTCGGCTACTCGGAAGAGGACTTCGACCGGGGCATCCCCGCGATCCAGATGCTGGTGCCCGAGGACCGGGTCCGGGCCGCCCAGAACATCTCCCGCGCCATGGCCGGGGAGGTGTCCGGACACGAATACCTCGCCCTGCGCAAGGATGGCTCCACCTTCCCGGTCATCATCCACGCCTCCCCCATCGTGCGCGACGGTCGTGCCGCGGGACTCCGCGGCCTGGTGGTGGACATCACGGATCGCAAGCGCGCCGAGGAGGAGCGGGAGTGGCTCCAGGAACGCCTCCGGCAGTCCGAGAAGATGGAGGCCATCGGCCAGCTGGCTGGCGGCATCGCCCACGACTTCAACAACCACCTGAGCGCCATCCTGGGATTCGGAGAGATCCTGGAGGAGCGGCTGACCGATCCCGAACTCCGGCACCTTGCGGAAGGGATCATCAAGTCCTGCAAGCGCTCTGCGGAGCTCACGCGGCAGCTGCTGGCCTTCGCGCGGAAGGGCAAGTACCTCACGGTTCTGGTGGACATGCAGGTGGTGATCGACGAAGTCATGCAGATCCTGCGCCACAGCATCGACAAGCGGATCACGATCCGGCAGGTGAGCGACGGACATCCCGCGCTGGTGCTGGGGGATCCCTACGAGCTGCAGAACGCCCTCATGAATCTCGCCCTCAATGCCCGGGATGCCATGCCTGAAGGGGGTGAGCTGACCTTCTCCACCGAGCTCCGGGAGCTGGACGAGGCAAGCTGCCGCAGGCTGCCCTACGACATCTTCCCGGGACGCTTCCTCCAGGTCAGCGTGACGGACACCGGTTCGGGGATGGATCGGGAGGTCCAGCAGCGGATCTTCGAGCCCTTCTTCACCACCAAGGAGCTGGGCAAGGGCACCGGCCTTGGCTTGGCGTCGGTCTACGGCACCATGAAGAACCATCGCGGCGCCATCGTGGTCTACAGCGAACCTGGGCGCGGCACCTGTTTCAAGCTTCTGCTGCCCTGCGCGGAGTTCCAGGACGGGGAACTGCAGGTGGGTGGCGAACCTCGGAGCCAGGTCCCAGCGCTGGGCATCGTGCCCGGCTCGAAGCGCGTGCTCGTCATCGAGGACGAGGAGCTGGTGGGGCAGATGCTCCTGATCCAGCTGCGCCAGCTGGGCTTCCAGGCCACCTTGATGCAGGACGGGCGCGCGGCGGTGGAGTATTTCCAGGAGACCTGGAAGGAGACCGATCTGGTGATCATGGATCTGGTCATGCCCCACCTCAGCGGCTTCGAGACGTTCTCCGCCCTCAAGGCCATCCACCCGGACGTGCCCATCATCCTGTCCTCGGGCTACAGCGTGGAGGGCGAGGCCCAGCGGATCATGGATGCCGGCGCCCTGGCTTTCCTGCAGAAGCCCTACCAGATCGGTGAACTGACCCGGGCGCTCAGCCGCGTGTTTGGTCCGCGGGAGGCTTGACCACCGCGCCAGGGTTGTTGGATTTCAGGTGTCAGGCGGAAGAGGTGGAGAAGCGACCTTGGACCGCGAGGCGCGCTGCGAGGGCGACCGTCTGAAGCGTTCTCTCGCTGCGCTGGCATGGATCAGTTAGAGCGGCTGCGGAGCTCTGGCTGGATGGAGTTGATGGAATCAAACCATAAAAATGATACAAAATAGGACAAAAGATTATAATTACAATAATAATAAGAAATAAGACAAGGAATATTCGACAACATTTTTTAGATATTCCCCTTTAAGTGAGGCCAAAGGGTGTCACAATGGAGGTATTCCATGATTTAAATGTATTAAAAAGTGACAATTGATAACGCGAGTGGAAGGACGATCGGTTTGATCGAGCCCAGGGTTTATGTGGCTCGGAATTCAACGCTGAAGTGATCCCGCTCGCGACCCCCCTCGGATCCGTTCCCCAGTCCCTCCACCAACGCTTCACCTTCAACCCAGCCTGACCAGGCATAGCGAGGAGATCACCCGTGAAGAAGCTCATCAACAAGCCCGAGGACGTCGTCAAGGAAGCCCTGCAGGCCATCGCCATCGCCCACAAGGACATGGTCAAGGTCCACTACGATCCGAACTACATCGTTCGTGCCGACGGGCCCGTGAAGGGCAAGGTGGGCATCCTGTCGGGTGGCGGCTCCGGCCATGAACCCATGCACGGAGGCTTTGTGGGCATGGGCATGCTGGATGCGGCCTGCCCGGGCGCCGTGTTCACCTCCCCGACTCCGGACCAGATGCAGGAAGCCACGAAGGCCGTGGATGGTGGAGCCGGCGTGCTGCACATCGTCAAGAACTACACCGGCGACATCCTCAACTTCGAGATGGCTGCGGACCTCGCCAAGGCTGAAGGCATCGAGGTCGAGGCCGTGGTCACCAACGACGACGTGGCCGTCCAGGACAGCCTCTACACGGCCGGTCGGCGCGGCGTCGGCGTGACGGTGCTGGCGGAAAAGATGACGGGCGCCGCCGCGGAGCAGAAGCGTCCCCTGAAGGCGGTGGCGGACATCTGCCGCAAGGTCAACGCCCAGGGCCGCACCATGGGCATGGCGCTCACGTCCTGCACGGTGCCTCAGGCCGGCAAGCCCACCTTCGACCTTCCGGCCGACGAGATGGAGATCGGCATCGGCATCCATGGCGAACCCGGCCGCACGCGCATGAAGCTGAAGACCGCCGCCGAGATCACCGAGATGCTCGTGAACCCGATCCTGGAGGACCTGCCCTTCAAGTCCGGCGACAACGTGCTGGCCTTCGTCAACGGCATGGGCGGCACGCCCCTCATCGAGCTCTACGTGGTCTACAACGAGATGGCCAAGATCCTGGCGGGGCGGAACATCAAGATCGCCCGCAACCTCGTCGGCTCCTACATCACGTCCCTGGAGATGGCCGGCTGCTCGATCACGCTCGTGAAGATGGATGACGAGCTGATCAGCCTGTGGGATGCTCCGGTCAAGACCCCTGCCCTCCGCTGGGGCATCTGAACCCGGAAGCCGGTGGCGGCGGGTGTTCAGCCGCCACCGGCACCCGCTCTTCCACAAGGAGGAAGCTGTGACGGTACTGAGGGACGATGTGATCGCCTGGCTGGGCGCTTTCGCCGATGCCATCGCCGAGAACAAGGCCTATCTCACCCAGCTGGATTCGGACATCGGTGACGGGGACCACGGGACCAACATGGACCGGGGCTTCCAGGCCGTCCGCGCCAAGCTGCCTGAGCTGGCGGACAAGGACATCGGCTCCATCCTCAAGACCACGGGCATGACCCTGGTCTCCACGGTGGGCGGGGCCAGCGGTCCCCTCTACGGCACCTTCTTCCTGCAGGCAGGCACCTCCGCCGCCGGGAAGCTGGAGCTCTCCCTCGCCGACTGGACCGCCCTGCTGCAGGCCGGAGTGGACGGCGTGATCATGCGCGGCAAGGCCAACCTCGGGGACAAGACCATGGTGGATGCCCTCGTTCCTGCGCTGCAGGCGCTGAAGGAGGCGGCCGCCAAGCCCTCCGACTTTGCGGCGTGCCTGCTGGCCTCTGCCGACGCCTGCGAGCAGGGCATGCTCGCCACCACGCCGCTGGTGGCCCGGAAGGGCCGGGCGAGCTACCTGGGTGAGCGCAGCGCCGGCCACCAGGATCCGGGCGCGACCTCCTCGCACCTGCTCCTTCGCGCCGCCGCGCAAGCATGGGCCGACGCCGGGAACTGATCCCGGTCTCGTCCGCCCACCTGGAAGGATCCCAAGTGCTTCCGGCCGTTGCGGCCGGGCTGGGGGCTGTTTCGCCGCGTCAAACCCCACCAGGGTCTAGGGTCCTGGCCCTTCACGGAAGGATTTCGACATGTCGCCATTCCTGGCTGAAGTCATCGGAACCGCCTTCATCCTGCTCTTCGGATCCGGGGTCGTCGCGGGCGTACTCCTGAACAAGAGCAAGTCCAGTGGCGGAGGGTGGATCGTCATCACCTTCGCCTGGGCCATCGGCGTGACGCTGGGGGTCTACGCGGCGGGCAAGTACAGCGGCGCACACCTGAACCCGGCCGTGACCCTGGGCCTTGCTGCTGCCGGCAAGTTCCCGTGGGTAAATGTGCCCGCCTACATCGCGGCGCAGTTCCTGGGCGCCATGATCGGCTCCGGCGTCGTCTACCTGGCCTACTACCCGCACTGGGAAGAGACCGCCGACCCCGGCTTGAAGCTTGCCGTCTTCTCGACGGGACCGGCCATCCGCCACACACCTTCCAACTTCCTGTGCGAGTTCATCGCGACCTTCATCCTGCTCTTCGCGATCATGATGCTCGGCGGCAACACGTATGCGGAAGGGCTCAACCCGCTGGTCATCGGCGTCCTCATCCTGGGCATGGGTCTCTCTTTCGGCGGGCCCACGGGTTATGCCCTGAACCCGGCCCGCGACCTCGGACCTCGCATCATGCATGCCCTCCTGCCCATCAAGGGGAAGGGCGACAGCGACTGGAGCTACTCCTGGATTCCCGTCCTCGGCCCCATCCTCGGCGCCATCTGCGGAACCCTGTCGGCCGTCGCGTTGTTCAAGTAGACAGATCCTGGTTTCGAACCATCCAAGAATGAACGGGGGTGCCACGATGGCCCGAGAGCACGCACGGACCCAGCCGGTATCCCTGTTCGCGGCCATGGCTTCGCTTTCACCCGTGAAACCAACCTCGGATCTGGACTGGGAAGGCCTCTGGGCGCCCTACGACGAGGGCACCTACACGACGGCCCTGGACCTGCTGAAACCGGATGATGTGGTGCTGGACATCGGAGCGGGGGACTTGCGCTTTGCACGGCAGGCCGCACGGCGCGTCCGGAGAGTCTTTGCCATCGAGCGGAGCCGGGAAGTCCTCTCCGCAGGAGCGTCCCAGGATGGGGACCCGGAGAACCTCACGGTGCTCTGCGCCGACGCCCTCACACTGCCCTATCCGGAAGGCATCACGGTGGCCGTCCTGCTCATGCGGCACTGTCGTCACTTCAAGGATTACGTCGCGCGCCTGCGTGCGGCGGGTTGTCGACGCCTCATCACCAATGCCCGCTGGGGCATGGATGTGGAGTGCCTTCCCCTGGATCCCCAGCCGCCTTACTGGATGGCTCCGGGCGGATGGTACGCCTGTGCCTGCGGTGCGGTGGGTTTCAAGGTGCCCCCCGAAGGGTTGCCGGCCGACGCGCTCGATTCGACGTTTTCCGTGGAGGACTGCCCCGCCTGCCTCGCATCGCGGGTGGTCCCCATCGCTCTCGCAGGGAGTCGCAGGTGATCGGCATTGTCATTGTTTCCCACAGCGCACGCCTTGCGGAGGGCGTGCTGGAGCTCGCCCGGGGCATGGCGGGCGAGGATGTCCGGATGGCCGCCGCGGGGGGCATGGACCTGCCCGAGCGGCCCCTGGGCACGGATCCCGGCCTGATCCTCCAGGCCATCGAGGCTGTCGATTCTCCCGAGGGCGTGATCGTCCTGATGGACCTGGGCAGCGCGATCCTCAGCACCGAAATGGCCCTGGACATGCTGGAACCGGAGCTGCGGTCCCGGGTGCTGCTCTGCGAGGCCCCCATCGTGGAAGGCGCCATCGCCGCGGCCGTGCAGGCGCGGCTTGGCAGTCCCCTCGAGCAGGTGGCGCTGGAGGCTCGGGGTTCCCTGGCCTTCAAGCAGGAGCACCTCCACCCTGTGCCGGAGGCACCG
>CAYZND010000050.1:0-14939 GCA_964479495.1 uncultured Mesoterricola sp. | reverse complement strand
GCCGTGGCTGCCCGCTCACGTGCAGATCGCCCCCGCCCGGATCGCGGAACCAACCCAAGCGCGCCTCCGTCTCGTTGTTCCTGACGAGGGCCGTCGCACCGTCGCGGGCGGCGATGGCTCCCGCGCACAGGTTGTTCACGATCTCCACCGCCCGGGTCCCCGGATAGCGATACTCGATGGCGTTCGGGTAGGCCTTGGGTGCCAGGATCGTGTTGTGTGCGACCTTCGCCCCGACGGCATTGCAGAGGTAGATGCCCACATCCCTCGATGGCTGGATGAAGTTGTTCCGGATGATGCCCCCCGCATGCGGGAGCGGATCCATGCCGTAGAGGATGCCCCGGTCGCAATCGAAGATCCGGTTCCCCTCCGCGAGGGTCCCCGAGGACCCGTTCCAGGCGTGGATGGCCCCTTCGGTCAGCTCTCCGTCCGGGAAAGCGATGTGCCGGAAGGTGTTGCTCCGAATGATCCAGTCCCGACCCCGGTGGAGGTCGATTCCTCCGCAATAGGACTGGTAGGCCTGGCCTTGCGTGTACTCGAACAAGCACCCTTCCACCAGGCCCTCATCCGCCTGCTCCTGGGGATGACGCTCGCTCCAGGAGGCCTTGATCATCTGCTCCCGGATGTCGAAGAAGCGGACGTTGCGGACGTGCAGCCGGTCGCCTCCACCCGGCGCCTCGCCGTGAACCTGGATCCCATGGTTCCGCACTCGGCCCAGGCTCAGGTCCTGGATGCGGATGTAACTTCCCCGCACCTGGAAGATGAAGCCGGAGCCGCCATTGCCTGCCTCGTCCATGCCCCCGGTGAGCACGACGGCCTCGCGGTTCCCGGAGGCTCCCCGGAAGGTGAGGCGGCTTCCCGTCACCTGCAGAGGCCTTGGGAGGAGGTAGGTGCCGTCGGCGATCACGATGGTCCGATGCCCGGCTCCGCTGGACCGGACCGCCGCCTCCAGTTCTGGCACCGTCGAAACGGCAACGATCGGGGCCGGATCCTTCCACATCCCCGGGTCTGGCTGACCCGATTCCTGGGTCGCGCCGAGGACGGAACCGCTTCCCAACAGGATCATGGCCGGCAACCACCCTCCGCCAACAGCTCGAAGCGCCATCTCTCGCCTCCGCATCGCCTTCCAACATAGGCGAAAGACGCGTCGCGGCCCCTTGCTTTAAGTTCAATATTGAACCATCTTGTTCCCATGCGTACGGACCATCTCATCGCCCTCGCCAGCGCACTTCGGTACCACGCCCTGGAGTTCCTCACGGCCCAGCTGCGCAGCGCAGGCATCGACGACCTCATCCCCTCCCATGGCGCCCTGCTCTCCATGCTCTTTGGCCGGGGCGGCAGCGCCTCCATGAAGGAGCTGGTGTCCGCCTCGGGCCGGGGGAAGTCCACGTTCACCGAGATGGCCAAGGCTCTGGAGCGCCGCGGCTATGTGATCCGAACCAAGGATCCCGACGATGCGAGGGGGGTGCGCCTGGAGCTCACCGACAAGGCGCGAGCGCTCCATCCCCTGTTCGAGACCATCTCCAAGCGCCTGCTTGAAACCGCCTGGGGAGACCTGCCGCAGCCGGATCGCGAGCAGCTCTCAGGTCTGCTCCAGACCGTCGTCGCCAACCTCAAAGGTGGTGCCCGGAGGAAACCATGACCCGAATCCTTGAGATCGCCGGCACGCCCGTGCGCTGGACGCTCCTGCCAGCCGCCGCCTTGGAGCGCCTGGAGACCCAGTGGCAGGAAAGCCTGGCCCGCACGAGCCACGACGAAGTCTATCGGGGCTACCTCGATGGCCACAGCTTCCGCATCCCGGAATCCCAGACCTGGGCCACTTCCGTGGCTGTCGCGGCCATCCCCTGCCCTCCACGGGTCCTCCCCTTCCTCTTCGAAGGCCGACACCAGCGCATTGTCCTGCCCACCGCCTATTTCCGGGCTCCGGTCTCGCGTCAGGCGGTGGGGCAATCCTTGGAGGGCCTCCTGAACGCACGGGTGCAGGAGGCTCCGACACTGCCCTACAAACGGTTGGCGGTCTATGCGGGCCTGGGCCGTTACGGTCGGAACAGCCTCGTCTATGTCGAGGACCTGGGCACGGCTCACATTCTGGCTGCCTTCTGGACCACAGCGATCTCGGACGGGACGGAGCTCCCGCCCTTCCAGCCCGAAGGGCTGCCCCAGTGCGAACGCTGCCGCGCCTGTGTGCAGCAGTGTCCCACCGGAGCGATTCCGCCGGCCTTCGGCCCCATCGATGTGGATCGCTGCGTCCCCCTGTGGAACGAGACCGATCGGGACCTCCCAGCCGGATTCCCCCCCGGAGCCTCCAACGCCCTGGTGGGCTGCCTGGCCTGCCAGCGACCCTGCCCGGCCAATGGCCCCTACTTCGCCTCTGCGGCGGTCCTTCCTGAACTTTCTGAAGAAGAAACACGTCTGGTCCTGCAGGCGGAGTGGCAGCCCGCCCTCCGGGAGGTGCTCTCTCGTGTCCTCTCGTATGAGGACGAGGACACCCTGCGGGCGTGGGCCCCGGTCCTGCGCCGGAACCTGACCGCGTTCCTCCGCGCGGGGGCGCTTCCCCCGTCCAAACCCGCCCATTGAGGAGCTTCGCACATGCTCAATGCCTTCAAACAGTAAGCGCTCCTGTGTGTGCTGGGTTCCCTCCAGGCCACGGAGGTGCCCAGCCTTCTCCTGATCGGACAGGACTCGACGCTCCTCACGTCTGCGGGAGGGACCCGCATCGTCAGCGATCCCTACCGGAACGGCACCCAATCCTCCTTCCTGGGTGACTTCCCCACGGATCTCCAGGCGGAGCCCGTCACGGTGAGCCATCCCCATGCGGACCACGACAATCGATAGGCCGTCGGGGGTCAGCCTACGCTCATCAACCGTTCCGGCCCGTGCCACGTGGGGGACATCAAGCTCACGATCCTGGATGGACGACACGGATCCCCGGCGGGACCGACTGGGGGCAACCGGATCAGCGTGTTCGAGGTGGATGGAGCCAAGTTCGTGCACCTCGGCGATTCCGGCATCATCACCGATCCCGAGGTCCTGAAGGTCATCGAAAACGCGGACGTGGTCCTGGTGGTGGTCGGTTCCTTCGTCATCCCGATCCCCGAGATCATGGCCTTCATGGCCCGGATCAAGGCCCGTACGGTGGTCCCGGCGCACTGGGAGACCTATCCCCAGCTGGAGTCGTTTCTGAAGGGGGTTCCGGTGGACTATCCCGTCGCCGGGGGCGGTTCGACGCTCGCCTTGACCCCCGGGATGCCACAGCAGGTGCTGGTGATGACGCCTTCCGCGCTGGTGAAGCCCTAGGTCCGCAGCGCATTCCCTGGAAAACGTCCGCATTCGGAGCACACCGATGAAACCACCTATCCGTCTCAAGGTCGTTCTGCTGGCGCTTCTGTGCGGGAGCCTGACGGGACCCGCCCTTGCGGCGGAGGCCCCGATTCTCCTCTTCCTCGACCACGAGGCGACCTTGATCACCTCCTCCACCGGATCTCGCATCCTGAGCGACCCCTACCAGGATGGCTCCCAGGCCGGCTTCCTGGGGGACCTCCCCAAGGACCTCAAGGCGGAGGCAGTCACCATCAGCCATCCACATCCGGATCACAACAACTGGAGCGTGGTGGCCGGGAAGCCGGAGGTGATCAACCAGGCCGGCACCTACCAGGTCGGCGACATCCAGGTCCGGGTCTTCAACGGTCGGGAGGGTTCCCCCAAGGGCCCCGGCATGGGCAATCGGGTCTGCGTCTTCGAGTTGGATGGCGTCACGTTCGTGCACCTCGGAGACTCCGGCATCGTCACGGACCCCGAAATTCTCCAGGCGATCACCCATGCGGACATCGTGCTGGTGAGCATCGATGACTACGTGACCCCCATCCCCCAGATCATGCCCTTCCTAGAGGGGATCAAGGCCCGCACGATCATCCCCGCCCACTGGGAAGGCACTTCTCAGCTGGAAGCCTTCCTGAAGACCCGTGCCGGCGTCGTACACCATCCACCGCAGCGGAAGCACGGCACCGCTGAGCGCAGGCATGCCCTTCCAGGTGCTGTTGATGAAACCCGCCACACTCCAGTAGCGCGGAGCTACCAGCCCAGCAGGTAGGCGAAGACCAAGGGCGCCACGATGGTGGCGTCGCTCTCGATGATGTATTTGGGGGTGTCCACGCCCAGTTTGCCCCAGGTGATCTTCTCGTTGGGCACCGCTCCGGAGTAGGAGCCGTAGCTGGTGGTGGAGTCGCTGATCTGGCAGAAGTAGCCCCAGAGCGGGACATTGGTGCGCTCCAGGTCCTGATGGAGCATGGGCACCACGCAGATGGGGAAGTCCCCTGCAATGCCCCCGCCGATCTGGAACATGCCCAGGGGGGCGGTCCGGGTCACCGTCTGGTAGTGCTCCGCCAGCCAGGTCATGTACTCGATGCCCGTGCGGACCGTGTGCACGTTCTTCACATCGCCGCGGATGACGGCGGCGGCGTACATGTTCCCGAGGGTGCTGTCCTCCCAGCCGGGCACGACGATGGGCACCTGCTTCTCCAGGGCCGCCAGCATCCAGGAGTGCTTCGGATCGATCTGGTAGTAGGGCTCGTACTTGCCGCTCTTCAGCACCTTCTGGAAGAACTCGTGGGGGAAGTAGCGCTCGCCCTTGGCGTCGGCTTCCATCCACACCTCGAGCATGGCCTTCTCCATGCGGCGCATGGCCTCCATCTCGGGGATGCAGGTGTCCGTCACCCGGTTCATGTGGCGATCCAGGAGCCCCTTCTCGTCTTGGGGCGTCAGGTCCCGGTAGTGGGGCACCCGCTCGTAGAAGTCGTGGGCCACCAGGTTGAAGATGTCCTCCTCCAGGTTCGCCCCCGTGCAGACGATGAGGTGGATCTTGTCCTGGCGGATCATCTCCGCCAGGGAGAGCCCCAGCTCCGCCGTGCTCATGGCCCCGGCCAGCGTGATCATCATCCTCCCGCCCTGCGCCAGGAAGGCCCGGTAGCCTTCGGCAGCATCGATCAGGGTGGCGGCATTGAAGTGGCGGTAGTGGTGCTGGATGAAGGTGCCGACGGGTCCCAGGGAGGGTTTTTCAGGGGCGGGCTTGCTGCGGTGTGGCATGGATTCCTTCGCTGACGAAACTATAAGTATAGCCTTTCCTCGAGGCCTCCCATGGATCCCTACGTCGAGCTTGCGCGCCTGACCGTCCACCACTTCACCCGGCACGGTACGCCACCGAAGGAGATCCCAGACGGGATTCACCGGGCCCTGCTGGGTCAGCGCGCGGCCACCTTCGTGAGCCTGCATACTCTGGACGGTGAGCTGCGGGGCTGCAAGGGCACGCTGGAGCCTTGGCACGACTCGGTGGAGGCTGAGGTCATCCACAATGCCATCTCCGCCTGCTCCCGGGACACCCGGTTCCCCCCCGTGCGGACGGAGGAACTAGACTTTCTCGAGATCCACGTGGACGTGCTGTCGCCCATGGAGCCCATTGCCGGTCCTTCGGAGCTGGACGTGAAGCGCTATGGCGTCCTGGTCACGGCGCCCGATGGACGGCGGGGTGTGCTCCTGCCGGACCTCGAGACCATCGACACGGTGGAGGCCCAGATCGCCATCGCCTGCCGGAAGGCCGGGATCCATCCGAAGTGCGAGGCCTTCACCCTGCAGCGGTTCACAACCACACGGCACCGGGCCGAATGATTAGAGGGCGTTACCCAATAACCAGCGTCATGCTGGTTATTGGGTTATGGCCTCTTATGCCGGAACGGCTCAGCCCAGGCGCTTCAGGAACTCCGCGTCATTCACGACGTAGCGGGTGTGGGTGCCTTCCCCGATCTTGTTGTCCTCGTCCCACATCTCGCCCGTGAGCGTGATCCTCTTCCCGTCCACGGCGGTGACGGTGGCGGTGCACCGCACCCGCTGGCCGATCTTCGTGGCCTTCTGGTGCTTCACGGCGATCTCGATGCCCACGGTGCTGTGCCCTTCGGGCAGCAGGGCATCGACACCGCGTTTGGCCGTGATCTCGAAGAGGGCGACCAGGGACGGCGTGGAGAAGACCTCCAGCCCGCCGGAGCCCAGCGAGGCCGCGGACTCGTTGGGCTGGGCGGTCTTCTCGAAGGTGAAGGTCAGGCCGGGGGCGAGGGTCATGGCTACTCCAGCTCCAGCTTCTGGGGTTCGCCGGACTCGTCCGGACCCGGTTGGGCCGTCTCGGCGTCGGCGATGAGGTCCACGTCCTCCTCCTCGTCCAGGGCCTGGGCGCTGGCGTCGATCATGGCGAGGCCCACCACCCGGTCCGTGTCCGAGGCCAGGTTCAGGAGCTTCACGCCCAGGGCGGCGCGGCCGGTCTTGCGCACCTCATCGATGGCGAAGCGGATGACCATGCCCTCCTGGGAGATGAGCAGGCAGCCTTCGCCCGGCTTGACGAGCACCGAACCCACCACGGCGCCATTGCGGACGCCGGCGCGGATGTTGATGACCCCGGAGCCGCCCCGGCCCTGGAGCCGGTAGTCCTGGAGGAGCGAACGCTTGCCGTAGCCCTTCTCGGTGACGGTGAGGAGCATGCCGTGCTCGGCGGTGCTCTCGTCGGCTTCCACGCCTTCCGGCAGGTCCGGCAGGGGGTCCGCCACTTCCATGTCCACGATCCGGTCGCCGGAACCCAGGCGCATGCCGCGCACGCCTGTGGTGGCGCGACCGGTGGCCCGGACCTCCTCCTCGGAGAAGCGGATGGCCTTGCCCTGGGCGCTGATCAGGATGATCTGCTGGCTGCCGTGGGAGACCCGCACCGAGACCAGGCTGTTGCCATCGTCAATGTTGAGGGCGATCAGACCGTTGGCCCGGATGTTGGCGTAGGCCGCCAGGGCGGTCTTCTTGACGGTGCCATCGCTGGTGGCGAAGACCAGGTAGTGGTCCTCGGGGAAGTCCCGCAGGGCCATGAGCGTGACGACCTTCTCCTCGTCCTTGAGGGAGACGAGGTTCTTGATGTGCTTGCCGCGATTGGCGGCGCCGCTCTCGGGAATGTCATACACCTTCAAGGCGTAGGCATAGCCCCGGTCCGTGAAGACCAGCAGCGTGTCGTGGGCCTTGGTGAGGAAGAGCCGCTCGACGAAGTCCTCGTCCTTGGTCTTCATGCCCAGCTTGCCCTTGCCGCCCCGCTTCTGGCGGCGGTAGGTGGAGAGCTCCGTGCGCTTGATGTAGCCGGCCTTGGACATGGTGACGACCATGGGATCGTCGGGCACCACGTCCTCCATGCGGATCTCGCCGGAGAAGGCCATGATCTCGGTGCGCCGGTCGTTGCCGAACTGGTCGCTGATGGCCTTCAGCTCATCCTTGATGACGGACATCAGCAGCTTGGCGTCGGACAGGATGGCCTTGAGATAGGCGATGGTCTTCTCCACCTCCGCCAGTTCCTCGAGGATCTTGTCCCGCTCCAGGCCCGTGAGGCGCTGGAGGCGCATGTCGAGAATGGCCTGGGCCTGCCGGTCCGAGAGCGCGAGGGCCGGATTCTTCTTCAAGGCTGCAGCGGTCGCGAAGTCGCCCGCCATGAGGCCGGCCTTGGCCTCGTCGGGGGACTTGGCGGCGCGGATCAGCTTGATCACCGCATCCAGGTGGTCCAGGGCGATCTTCAGGCCCAGCAGGATGTGATGGCGATCCTCGGCCTTCCGGAGCTGGAACATGGTGCGCCGGGTCACCACCTCGCGTCGGAAGCCCAGGAACTCCTTGAGGATCTCCCGCAGGGTGCAGACCCGGGGCTGGCCGTTCACGATGCAGAGCATGGTGATGGGGAAGCTCGTCTGGAGCTGGGTCTGGTGGTAGAGCTGGTTCAGCACGATGTCGCTGGGCTCGTTCTTCTTGAGCTCCACCACGAGCCGGATGCCCTCCCGGTCGGACTCGTCCCGGAGATCCCCGATGCCGTCGATCTTCTTCTCGTGGACCAGCTCGGCGATCTTCTCCGTGAGGGTCGCCTTGTTCACCTGGTAGGGCAGCTCCGTGAAGACCAGCTGCTCCAGCTCGCCCTTGTTCTTGATGCGCACCGTCTCCACATGGGATTTGGCGCGGACGATGCAGCGACCCCGGCCCGTGCGGTAGGCATCCATGACACCCTCGGTGCCCAGCATCAGGCCGCCCAGGGGGAAGTCGGGCCCCTTGATGTGCTCCATGATGCCCTCGAGCCCCAGGGTGGGGTCATCGATGATGGCCATGAGGGCGCCGCAGCACTCCCGCAGGTTGTGGGGCGGAATGCTGGTGGCCATGCCCACGGCGATGCCCTGGCTCCCGTTGACCAGCAGGTTGGGGAAGCGGGTGGGCAGGACCAGGGGTTCCTGCAGGCTGTCGTCGTAGTTGGGTCCGAAGTCCACCGTCTCCTGGTCGATGTCCTCCAGCATCTCGGAGGCCAGGCGGGACATGCGGGCTTCGGTGTAGCGCATGGCCGCCGCGCTGTCGCCGTCGATGGAGCCGAAGTTGCCCTGGCCGTCCACCAGCACGTGGCGCATGGAGAAGGGCTGGGCCAGGCGCACCAGGGTGTCGTAGATGGCCGAGTCGCCATGGGGATGGTACTTACCCATCACGTCGCCCACCGTGCGGGCCGACTTGCGGTAGGCGCGGTTCCAGAGGTTCCCGGACTCGTTCATCGCGTAGAGCACGCGGCGATGGACCGGCTTCAGGCCGTCCCGGACATCGGGAAGGGCGCGGCCCACGATCACGCTCATGGCGTAATCGAGGTAGGACTTCCGCATTTCCCGCTCGAGCTCGATCGGTTCAATGCGTTGGGGCTTCGGCTGCTGTTGTTCCACGTGGAACCTCAAAAAGAAAAACTCACCACCAAGACACTAGGACGCAAAGCCGGAATCAATAAATCCATTCCTTGGTGTCTTTGTGTCTTCGTGGTTCAGAACTAGACATCCAGGTTTTCAGCCAGAAGGGCGTTGTTCTCGATGAAGCGACGGCGGGGTTCGACCGCATCGCCCATGAGGATCGTGAAGATCTCGTCGGCTTCCACCGCGTCGTCCACCTGCACCTTCAGGAGGGTCCGGCGCTCGGGATCCATGGTGGTCTCCCAGAGCTGCTCGGGGTTCATCTCGCCCAGCCCCTTGTAGCGCTGGATGCTGAGGCCGCGCTTGCCTTCCTCCAGGATGGACACCAGGAGATCCTCGGCCCGGCTGAAGGTCATCTCCTTGGCTTGGGTCTTGGAGGAAGTGGCCTCCTCGGACTCCTCGCCATCGTCGGCGGGTTTCACGACCTGGGAGGTCCGGCGAAGCTTCAGTTCGCCCCCGCGGAAGGCCGCAAGGTCCTGCTTGAGGGCCTTCAGGCGTCGGAATTCGCCCCAGTGCGCCACATGCTCATCGATCCACAGGGAGATCGGACGAGCCATGTGCATGCGGGTCAGCTTGAGGCTGTGAATGGCGGGAACCATCTGCCCCTCCACCTCAACAGCCTCGGTGGACTCCAGCTCCACCTGTCCCAGTCCCTGGGCCTTGAGCCGCTCACCCAGCTCCCCGAGGCTTTCGCGGGTCAGGAAGCGGTCGTCGTCCAGAAGGCCTTCCGCGAGGAGGGCCTCCACGAGGGGGCGCGCATAGCCGCGGCGCTCCAGTTTGGCGTAGAGGGCCTTCACTTCGCCCCACTTCTTCATCTCGCGGACGAGGGCGGCATCCTTGACCTCGGTGCCCGTGGGCAGGGTCAGCGTCCAGCCGTCCAGGGCCTTGTGGAACAGGAACTCCTCCAGGGCGCGCTCGTCCTTGATGTAGTGCTCCTGCTTGCCCTTCTTGACCTTGTAAAGGGGCGGCTGGGCGATGTAGACGTGCCCGCGGAGCACCAGCTCGGGCATCTGGCGGTAGAAGAACGTCAACAGCAGGGTGCGGATGTGGCTGCCGTCCACGTCGGCGTCCGTCATGAGGACGATCTTGTGGTAGCGGAGGTTCTCGACCTTGAAGTCCTCCTGGCCGATGCCCGTGCCGAAGGCCTGGACCAGGAGCCGCAGCTCCTGGTTGGCGACGATCTTGTCGAACCGCGCCTTCTCGACGTTGAGGACCTTGCCCCGCAGGGGCAGGATGGCCTGGTTCGTGCGGCTGCGACCTTGTTTCGCGGATCCACCGGCGGAGTCGCCCTCCACCAGGAAGAGTTCGCAGAGCGCCGGATCCTTTTCCTGGCAGTCCGCCAGCTTGCCGGGCAGGCCTGCGCTGTCCAGGCTACCCTTGCGACGGGTGAGCTCCCGCGCCTTGCGGGCTGCTTCGCGTGCCCGGGCGGCCTCGATGGCCTTCTCCAGGATGGCCTTGGCCTCCCGGGGATTCTCTTCGAAGAACTGGTTCAGCTTCTCGTAGACCACGGTCTGGACGATGCCCTTCACCTCGCTGGAGACGAGCTTGTCCTTGGTTTGGCTGCTGAACTTGGGATCGGGAACCTTGGCGGAGATGACGGCCGTGAGACCTTCCCGAACATCCTCACCCGAGAGCGCCACCTTGCTGGACTTCAGCAGGTTGTTCTTCTCGGCGTAGCTGTTGATGACCCGCGTCATGGCAGCCCGGAAGCCCTCCAGGTGCGTGCCGCCATCCCGGTTGCGGATGTTGTTGGTGAAGCAGAAGAGCGTCTCCTGGTAGGAGTCATTCCACTGCATGGACACCTCGACGGTGATGTCGCTCTTGGAGTCCTCGATGTGAATGGGGGGACGGTGGAGGGCCGTCTTGTTCCGGTTGAGGTGCTCGACGAAGGCATCGATGCCACCCGCGTTCAGGAAGTCGTGGCTCTCGCCGTTGCGTTCGTCCGTGATGCGGATGTGGACGCCCTTGTTGAGGTAGCTCAGCTCGCGCAAACGCTGACTCAGCACATCGAAGGAGAAGTCCAGGACGTTGTGGAAGATCTCGCTGTCGGGCCGGAACCGGACCCGCGTCCCCCGCCGGGTCGTGGGACCGACGACCGTCAGGGGTGCATCGGCCTTCCCGCGGGTGAAGGTCATGGCATGTTCCTTCCCTTCACGGAAGATGGTCAGCCAGAGACGCTCGGAGAGGGCATTCACACAGGAGACGCCGACGCCATGGAGGCCGCCGGAGATCTTGTACGAGTTGTCGTCGAACTTTCCGCCGGCGTGGAGCACGGTCATGATCACTTCGGCGGCGGAGCGCTGCTCCTCCTTGTGCATGTCCGTGGGGATGCCGCGGCCGTTGTCCTCCACGGTGCAGCTGCCGTCGTCGTGCAGGTAGACGTCCACCCGGGTGCAGTAGCCCGCGAGGGCCTCGTCCACGGCGTTGTCCACGACTTCGTAGACCATCTGGTGGAGGCCATTGCCATCATCCGTATCGCCGATGTACATCCCGGGCCGCTTTCTCACGGCTTCGAGGTCCCTCAATACGGTGATGTTGTCCGCGGTGTAGGTGTTGGCAGAATCCTGCTCGGGCTGAACGGCTGCTTCTGAAGACATCAAGACTCGCTTTTCAAATGACAAGAGGCATGAGCTGGGTTCGGTTCCTCGATCAGCTCGGGCTGGCGAACTTCACGGGCATGAGGATGTAGCGGAAGCTCATGTCCTCGATGCTGGGGGACATGAAGATGCCCTGTCCCACATCATCCTTGAACTGATAGACGACCTCCGCGCCAGGCAGGCGCTCCAGGAGCTCCGTCAGGTAGTCGATGTTGAAGGCCAGCTCCAGCGGCTGCTCCTCCCCCGTGAAGCTGATGGTGCCCTGGTTCACGCCCTCGTCCGGGTGCTGGAAGAAGACACGGAGGTTGGGGAACTCGAAGAAGAGGCGGACGTTCTTGTTGTAGTCATCCTTCTTCAGCCCGACGATGCGCAGGGTGCGAAGGAAGTCCTCGCGGTCGATGATGACGCGGCGGGGGAGGTCGGAGGGCAGCACCTTTTCGTACGCGGGGTAGTTGCCCGTGACACGGCGGGTGGAGAACTTGAGGCCGGGCTGCTCCATGAAGAGGCTGCGGTCATCCCAGGAGAGGGTCAGCTGGCCATCCTCGCCGAGGGAGCTGGGCAGCAGGTCTAGGGCGCGCTTGGGGACGATGAGGCGGGCATCGGTGGACAGGCCTGTTTCACAGGGAAGTTCCACCACGGCCAAGCGGAAGCCGTCCGTGGAGACCACGCGGATGAAGGTCTTGGAGAGGTGGAGGAGCACCCCGGAGAGGGCGGGCTTGGTGGCGTCTTTGCTGACCGAGATGGAACCCAGGGAGATGGCTTTGCGGAAAGCGTGAGAAGGCACCTTGATGCTGGGAAGGGACGCATCGGGCTTGGGCAGCTCCGGGAAGCCTTCGCCGGGCTGGATGTTGTGCTCGGAGTTGAATCCCTTGGCCCGCAGCCAGAGCCGGTTGCCCGTGTCCGGCCACTCCAGGGTGAGAAGGCCGTCAGGATAGACCCGCACGGTCTCGATGAACTTCTTGCCGGGGATGGCGACCACCCGGTTGCCCTTCCCTTCCACGGGCACCATGGCCTCGAAAGCCAGCTCCATGTCAGTGGCCTTGAGCGTCATCTCCTGTTCCTTCACCTCCACCAGGACGTGCTGGAGGATCGGAAGGGTCACGCGACGCTCGAGGGCATGCTTGAGGATTCCCAGGGTCTTATCAAGACGTTCCTTGGAAACCTGTACTTGAAAGTTCATGACTCACCCTGATCCTGATGATGGGGGGAAGGGGCTGCGGATTCGGCCGACAAACCCTCATTCTACCTGGAAATGCGGGCTCCAGTCACCTGCGGAGGCACCCGCGGGAACCGCGGTTTGGGGGAAGATCCCGGGGGCGATGCCGATGGGACCGACCAGGAAGTGGACTTCCGCGAAAGGGACCTCTGTGGATAACAACCTATATCCAGACATTTCAACCGATGCTGTTCAGGAGGGAGTGCACGGACTTGTGGAAATCGTTGTCCTTGTGCATCCGGGCCTTCACGGAGTCGATGGCGTTCATGACCGTGCTGTGGTGCATGTTGTTGAATGAACGTCCGATGTCACTGAAGGAGGCCCCGGTGAGCTCCCTGGCCAGATACATGGCCACCTGTCGGGGCAGCAGGATGGCCTGCTGGCGGGACTTCTTCTTCATCAGGTCGTTGAAGGAGATGTTGAAGGTCTCGGCGGTCATGCGGCAGATGCGCTCCAGGGAGACACCCACCGAGGCTTCCTGGCCGCTCTGACCCTGGTAGGCCTGCTGGGCCACCTCCAGGCTGGGGGGCACCCCCAGGAAGCTGCTCTGGAACACGACCCGGGTCAGGAGGCCTTCCAGGTCCCGGACACTGCCCTTGGCCTTGTGCGCGATGAAGGTGAGGACATCCTCGGGCACGGCCGGCATGCCCCGGAAGACCTCGTCCTCGAGTTTCTTGTTGAGGATGGCCACCCGGGTCTCGAAGTCCGGTGGTTGAATGTCTGCGGTAAGCCCCCATTTGCAGCGGGTGACCAGGCGGTCGTGGAGCCCCTCCAGCTTCTGGGGGGGCTTGTCCGAGGTGATGACGATCTGTTTCCCGTACTGGAGCAGGTATTCCAGGATGTAGAAGATCTCCTCCTGGGTGCGCTCCATCTTGCCGAGGGTCTGCACATCATCGAGAAGGAGCACGTCGTTCTGCTGGTACTTCTTCCGCATGGGCTCCGTGTTCTTGGCCTTGATGGCCACCGTGAGCTCGTTGAAGAAGTTGTCCACCTTGAGGTACGTGACCCTCAGGCCGGGCTTGCGGGCCAAGAGCCCCTTGCCGATGCCGATCATCAGATGGGTCTTGCCCAGCCCCGATCCGCCGTAGATGAACAGCGGGTTCATGTTGAGGGAGGCGTTGGTCCGCCCATGGTTCTCGACGACGGCATTGGCGGCGGCGAAGGCCAGCTGGCTGGTGGGGCCCACCACGAAGCGATCCAGGGTGTAGCGGTGGAAGCCCTGGGGGAAGGGCGAATCCATCGCTTCGACTTCCTGCGCGTGGATCACCGGCTTCGACTTTCCCGTGGGCTTCACGGGGCCGGCCTCACCGGCGACCGTGAAGGCGAGACGCAGGCTCCCGTGTCCGGACTGCACGATGACATCGTGGAACTCTTCCGCAAGCTGCTGCTCGATCCAGACCCGGGCCGACGTGGAGGGCGTCTGGATCCAGAGGGTGGTGCCATCGTACGTGAGGGCCCTGCAGGGCTCGATCCAGTCCTGGAAGGTCCGCTCGGGAAGCCGCGCGGACAAGCCATTCCTCAAGGTTTCCCATAGGACCTGTGGATCTTCTGAAGACATGGCGCACCCGGCTTCCGTCTGGTCGAACACTCCGGGTGCGGGTGGCATCGTGCGACGGCGGCGCGCCGGGCGGTCGGTCTTGTGACGGGGACGATTACTCTAGCATTGCGAACAGGGTTTGGAAACGCTCTTTGGGCTTGAGAAAACGAAGCCCCACTGGTAGCCTCGAAGGTTCGCCCTTCCCGACAGGACAGGGCCCATGAGGTGGATGATGAAGCGCACGTTCCAGCCCAACAACCGTCGTCGTGCCAAGACCCACGGATTCCTTTCCCGCATGAAGACCAAGAACGGCCGCCTGGTGCTCAAGCGCCGCCGGGCCAAGGGCCGTCACGTCCTCGCCCTCTAGGGTCCATGAAGGTAGCCGGGCGCTACCGGACGGTACGACGTGCTGACCACGCTGTGCCGGAGCACCCCCCTAGGTCCTCGACCGATCGGGGTTCCTCTCTGGACATCCGGATCTGGCTTGGCTCCAAAGAGGGAACGCCTCTGCTGCTGGTGAACGCCTCCCGGAAGCAGGGACACGCGGTTCAACGGAATCGTTTTCGCCGCAGGGTTCGCATGGCCTTCCTGAACCTGCTCCAGGCCGACCCCCGACTCGCCGCATTCTCCGGCGTGGTATGGGTACGTCCCGCCCGCGGTAGTGCGCAGAAGTGCATGATCAGCTATCAGGAAATCGAAGGCCAGCTCCGGCTGGCCTTCACTCGTTGGGAAGCCCGATGAAAAACAAGAACATGGTGCTCTTCTTCGTCCTGAGCATGATCCTGCTCGGCGCCTACTACCTGCTGACGAGCCGCTTGAAC
>CAYZND010000049.1:0-15053 GCA_964479495.1 uncultured Mesoterricola sp. | reverse complement strand
GGTTCACGCAGTGGTCGGAGAGGTACAGGGGCGCGAACATGACGATGCGGCGGCCATAGATGCGCTCCTTGATCTTCCGGGCCAGGGCGAAGATTTCCGCGAGGATCTCGGGCGTCTCCACGTTCAGCAGGACGGCCGCTTCCCGGTGGTTCAGCCCTCCGTAGGTGGCCGCCTTGTCGAGGATGGCCCGGACGGCTGAGGGATCCTGGGCGCGCGCCTTGGCTTCCTCCAGGGAGGCCAGGATCTCGCCATCGTGGATGAAGACGTTCGCATCCGGGGATTTGGGATCGTACGTGGTCATCATGCCTCCTTGGCGGGTGGGGCGGGCACGCCATGGGCGTCCCGGGTGAGGGCGGTCTTCACCAGCGTGTCGTGGACCCGCCCCAGGCGTCCGGTCAGGGCGCTGATCTCGTCGGTGCTGCCATCGACGATGAGCGAGAGCACGGAGATCCCCCTTTCCCTGTGTGGGATGCCCATGCGGCCGATGATGATCCCGGCGAATTCATGGAGGATGGCGTTGATCTCCAGGGCCGCGGAGGTGTTCTCCACGACGACTCCGACGACTCCCAGGCGCTTCTGCATGCGGCATCCATCCTGTTCAGGGCCGATCCGCAGGCGGATCCCAGGCAGAGTGGACGAAGATGCTTCGCATGTGCGTCCTTCCGCTCAGGTCAGTGAGGCTTTGCGGTCGGAAAGAGGTTTGTCATTGGTCCAACGACGGAATGAATCCCGACGTCCGACTCCTAAAAGGATCCTATGGCCTGTTCGAGCCGTCAATGGCTCAGGCGGTCATATCCACGTTGCGTCCCACCGGGCCCTCGGGCTTGGGGCGCTCCCGAGGTGGTTCGATCGGAAGCGGTTCCCGTTCCCTGGGCTCCGGGGGTTTCTGACGTTCTCTCACAGGCTGGGGCGGGGCTTGAACCTCGCTGTCGATTCTCATGGGACTTCTCCTATGCGCGGGTGTCGATCGTTCCGCCTAGACCCGCACTCTGGGCCATCATCTGGGCCAGCATGGCTCCCTGGGCTGCTTCGATATCCAGGATCTTCCGCATCACCAGCGCTCCCGCGGTCTGTTGGGTCATGGCCGCCTGACTGGCAGGGGCCGATGTGGATGAGATGCCGGAAACGTCCATGGAGACTCCAGAACCTTCTTATCGGTTCTTCACCACTCGGACTTGAGGGGGTTTGGGCAGGGTCGAGCGGAGGAGGGCCGCCGCGTCCTGGAGTGCGGGCTGCGCCTGGAGGCTGGCGGCGCGGTTGGCCTCGGCGATGGCCTCGAAGACCTCGCGACGGTGGACTTGCACTTCCTTCGGGGCTGAGATGCCCAGACGAACGCCATCCTTGGTGATGCCGGTGACCACCACCTCGATACGCCCGTCGATGATGATCGATTGATCGACCTTCCGTGTGATGACCAGCATCCTGCAGGGTCCTTTCCGCCGGTCACTTCTCCGGTCGCTCGCTGATGATGGGGTACTTCAGCGGGTAGGTGTCGGTGTTCAGCACGATCTGGCGCGCCTGCCGGCTCTGGGCATTGATGACGAGGGGGCCGGCCAGGTTGGCGGTCATCTGGCGCGGGTCCTCGGGAATGACCACCAGCGCCAGCACCAGCGCATCTTCGGGCTTCTCGAGTGCGAGGTCCTTGGCCTCCTCCTCGTTAAGCGGGAACTCGTAGTCCATCTTGATGGCAGCCACATCGATGCACGTGAAGGAGATCTCCGGCTTCTCGACGGACTGAAGAAACTTAAGGGGATAGCTCCCCGCGGGTTCGTAGAGCCGAAAGGTGCGCAGATGGGAGAAGCCGATGAGTCCCAACGGAAAGGTGACGAGCACCTCCTCGGGCTCGCCAAACACGGGGTGCTTCAGTGGATATTGGCGGGAGTCCAGGATCACCTGCCGACCCTGTCTCGTCTTCACATTGATCACCAGGGGGCCGGCCAGGTTGGCGGTCATCTGGCGGGGGTCCTCGGGGACCACGACCAGCAGCAGGACCAGGGCATCCTCGACCGCTTCCAGGGCCAGGAAGGTGGCATCGGCATCGCTGAGGGGCACTTCGTAGTCCATCTTGATGGCGGCCGCATCCATGCAGACGAAGGAGACTTCGGGCTGCTTCACCGACTGGAGGAAGCGCAAGGGATAGCCGTCCGTGGGCTCGAAGAGGCGGAACTCATGGAGCGCTTCGAACCCCGCGAGCCCCGCCGGGAAGGACACAAAGATTTCATCCTGGGGCATGCTCGGCTCCTGGCGGGAATACAACCAAGGGATCGGCGCGGATCCACAGGGCGTTAGTTTTCGAGAACAGCCACGTGCTCGCCCATGGGGGAGGGCTCATCACCCAGGACCTGCCAGAGGGCTTCCAGCCGCTTGCGGCGGAACCGGGGGTTGGGAATGCAGCGCTCCAGGGCCTCCTTGTTCCGGGGGGGGTGCTGGAGGCGGGCCAGGATCCACCGGTTGCCCAGTTCCATCACGGCCGCCACATCGCCTTCATTGCCCCACCGCAGGCGGAGCTCGGAGAGCTGTCGGGCCTTCTCCTCCGCCCGGGCACCCAGCCCCAGAGCGCGGACCTTCTCGACGATGGGGTGACGCTCGGGCCTCCGGTAGTGCCGGATGCGGTGCATGAGGTGCTTCAGCTCCATGGGGAGGCTCGCCAGGCGAGGTCCCACTTCGGGATCGTTGCGCTTGAGTTCCGCCTCGTCGGCGAGCGCACGCAGCAGGGGCAGCAGCAGGGTGGCATCCCGGGCGGCGTAGCTGATCTGGGTGTCCCGCAGGGGGCGCAGCATCCAGTTGGAGTCCTGCTCCTCCTTGGGAATGTCGATGCCGAGCTTGAGGCGCGCCATGGTCTTGAGTCCCGGCTGGGGGTAGCCCAGGGCCCGGGCCAGCATCATGGTGTCCATCACGGAGCAGGGCACCACGTCGTAGAGCCGCTTGAACACCACACCATCCCCGGAGACGTCGTGGATGATCCAGGGCACCTCCGCCATGGCCTTGAGGGTGGGCTTCATCAGGCCATCGAGGGCGATCGGGTCCACGAGCCACGCCTGGTCATGGGTGGCGATCTGCAGGAGGGCCATCACGCAGTGATGGACCCCGGTCAGGCTGCACTCGATGTCCACGGCCAGCAGATTGGCCTGGAACCAGTGGATCATCGCCTCCCCGAGCTTCTCGGGTGTATCGATGAAGGTGATGGGCAGGTCGTAGCTCTCCGGCGACATGCCTCCAGTGTGCAGGAAAACAGGGCGTGCCGGGAATCATGTCCACTCAGGACTGCGTGCCGAGCTCGTACTGAATGGCTCCCATCATGGCCAAGGGCGCGGTGACGGCCCTCAGGATGCTGCGGCCCAGGCTCACGGGCAGCCAGCCTGCGCCGATCAGGGACGCGAACTCGGCTTCGGTGATGCCGCCCTCTGGACCGGAGGTGAAGGCGATGGGCCCGGGGGTTAGGCGCGGGTTGGGTCGCCCGGTGACGGTCTCGTAGGCCACCCACTTCTGGGATGCATCGAGGGCGAGGAGGGCCTCGAAGGGCTTGGGCTCCCGCAGTTCGGGGATGCGCGTGCGGTGACTCTGCTCGCAGGCGGACAGGATGATGCGGTCCCAGCGCTCTTTCCTGGCCAGGGTCTTCCGTGCGTCGTATTCGCTGCGGGCGTAGACCACGGGCTGGAGAAGCGTTGCACCCAGCTCCACCAGGGGCGGGAGCAGTTCGTCCACGAGGCTGAGTTGGGCTGTGAGTGGGATCCAGGCCGCGATGGAGACCGGAGGCTCCCGGTCCTCGGAGAGGGGGGCCACCAGGCGCAGCAGGGCCCGGTCCTTGCCCGTCTCGGCCAGATCCGCTCGCCAGGGACCCGAGGAGAGGACCACCTCCGCCGCATCGCCCGGCCTCAGGCGCAGGACGTTGGCATGCCGGGCCTGGGCCGCTTCCAGGGCCACCGTGAGCCCTTCCCGGGGTTCAGCCGTACCGGCGACGAAGAAACGTGGCAAGCTCATGGGTCCAGTTTGGCTTGTTACGCTGTGGAGTTGGAGGTCTAGTGATGGAGGTCTGGCACCACACCCTGGAGGAAGCCCCCAAGGCGGGTCCCAGCGTCGTGACCCTCGGGATCTTCGATGGGGTCCACGCCGGGCACAAGGCCATTCTGGAGCAGGCATCCCAGCGCGCCTGCAATCGGGGGCTGACGGCCGCCGTCGTGACCTTCGACCCTCACCCGTCGGTGGTGGTGGCGCCCCAGTTCCGGCCCAAGCTGCTGATGACCTTGCCCCAGCGCCTGGCGGCCTTCGAGCGCAGCGGCATGGACCTGGCCTGGGTGATCCCCTTCAGCCGGGCTTTCTCCGAGCTCTCGCCGGAAGCTTTCCTCGAGGGCTTGCGCCGGGTGCTGGAGCCCCAGGAACTCCACGTCGGCACCGCCTTCCACTTCGGCCACGAGCGGAAAGGGAATCTCGACGTGCTCCAGGCCTGGGGAGCGGCGCACGAATGTCATGTCCACGGGCATGCCTTGAAGGCACCGGATGGCGGCCCGCTTTCTTCCACGCGGGTTCGGGAGGCCCTGGTGCGCGGGGCCGCGGAGGATGTGGAGGCCCTGCTGGGGCATCCGTACCTCCTTTCCGGGATCGTGGTCGAAGGGGACCGCCGGGGCCGCCATCTGGGCTTCCCCACCGCCAACCTGGCCTGGGAGCAGGAACAGCTCCCCGCCAGTGGCGTCTACGTGACCGAAGTGCGCGGAAGCCATCTCCCGGAAGCCCGGCTCGGCGTGACCAATGTCGGGGAGAAACCCACCTTCGACGGGCTCAGACTCACGGTGGAGACCTTCATCCCTGGGTTCGATGGGGACCTGTACGGCGCCCATCTGGAGGTGGGGTTCCTCCATCGCCTGCGGGAAGAGCGTCGATTCGCAAGCATCGAGGCCCTGCGCGCGCGGATCGCCGAGGATGTGATCCTGGCCCAGGCGTGGTGGGAGGACCATCCGCGACGGCATCGCCACGGAGACAAGAAGCCATGAACATCCAAGCGGAACTGCTCTCGGTCCACGCCGGGAGGGTGCAGGAGCACGTCGACGCCCAGGGCAAGACCTGGCGCTCCGCCATCGTCAAGGAGGCCGTGCCGGGGCCGCTGCGCCTCGGCACCCTGGGGCCCGCCGGGGACGAAGTGGGCGATCACCGGCACCACGGTGGAGCCCACAAGGCCGTGCTGGCCTACCCCAGCGAGCACTACGCGGCCTGGAAGGCTGAAGGCGTGCTGGATGCCGGACCTGGGGGGTTCGGGGAGAACCTGGCCCTGAAGGGGCTGACGGAAGAGGGCGTCTGTGTGGGGGACGTCTTCGAACTGGGCGGGGCCCTTCTGCAGGTATCCCAGCCCCGGCAGCCCTGTCACACGCTGGTGAAGCGCTGGGGCGTTCCGGATCTGGTGGAGCGCATCTGGGAAACGGCGCGGACAGGCTGGTATGTCCGCGTGCTGAAGGAGGGGTCCGTCCAGGCCGGCCAAGTCCTGAAGCTGCTGGAACGGCCTCACGAGGGCTGGACGGTTGCGCGGGTGTTGCGGGCCAGCAGGGGGTTGGGCGTCTCTCCCGAGGAACGGCGGATGGCCGGGGCCTTGGTGCACCTGTCCCCTTCCTGGCAGGAAAAGCTCACCACGGGGCAGGGGACCTTCTGAGGGCTTCGCCATGCGTCTCTTCATCGCCATTCCTCTTCCGGACGAGCTGAAGGAGAGGCTGGCGGCGCTCCAGCAGCGGGGGAAAGCCCGGGGCATCCAGGCTTCCTGGCCCGATCCCCGGGGCCTTCACCTCACCCTGGCCTTCCTGGGGGAAACCCCGGAGGCTGAGGTTCCCCGGCGGTGGGAGGTGACCCGGACCTGCGCGGCAGGGCACCCGGCCTTCGGGCTCCGGACCCAGGCCCTGGGCGGCTTCCCTTCGGATCGACGGGCCCGCGTGCTCTGGCTGGGGCTGGAGGAGCCACCGAGCCTGCTATCCCTCTGCCGGAGCCTCCGCCAAGGACTGAAGGATGCAGGCTGTTCCTTCGACGAGAAGCCCTTCAAGGCGCACCTGACCCTCGCTAGGCTCAAGGCCCCGATCGACATCGGGCGCTTCGGCGAGTCTCCGGAAGCCTGGGCCTTTGAAGCCCGGGAGCTCACGCTCTTCCAGAGCGTGACGACCGCCGCCGGGGCGCAGTACCGGGTGATCGGAGCCGCCACGCTGGGCTGAGGTGTGAAAAGGGCCCGCGGTGGCGGGCCCAGGATGGGTCAGGGAGCCGGGGCCGGCGCGGGGGCCGGTTCGGGCGCAGGTGCGGGAGCTGGCGCAGGGGCTGGTTCGGGACTCGGAGCGGGAGCTGGAGCAGGCGCCGGGGTTGCCGCCGGTGCCGGCGTCTCGGGAATGGGGGCCAGCTCAGGGGTGGTGGAGGGCGGTGGCATCTTGGCCGGGTCCAGCGCCTTGATGCTCTTGCCGAACTTGGTGGCCTTGTATTCCGTGGCCAGGAGCTCCTTCAGGGCCGTGAACTTCTCCTTGTCGCCCTTGTTGTAGGCGGAGTTCGCCTGGGAGTAGATGCTGTAGGCCCGGACTTCGGGGTCGGGGTTGTCCTTGCCCAGCGTTTCCCGGAAGGCACTCCATTCCGCGTTGCGGCCCGCGGATATGAAGGCGCCTGCGGCGATCCGCGGGTTGAAGGACCACCAGGGGCTGGTGGCCGGCAGCTGGTCCACGGCAAGCGAGGCCGACTCCACCTCGAGCTTGGCCATCATCGTGCCGAGTTCCAGATAGCTCACGGCAGCCAGGGAGAGAATGTCGGCTTCGGTCTCATTCTTCAGGTCTGCGGCCAGCACCTCGAGGTCGGCGGTCCAGTCGAGGGGCGCGCCCTTGTCGGTGGCGGCGCCGCTCTTCTTCTGCTCGAAGCGTGCCTTGATGGCTTTCTTGTAGCCGGCCTCGCGCGCCTTCTGGGCGCTGTAGAGCGCTTCCAGCTTCACGATCTTGGGGTCGGTGCTGATGGGCTTGAGCTCGCCTTTGGGCTTGTCGGGCACCGGAGTCAGCTCGAGGTCCTTCAGGCCGTCCTCGCCCAGCAGGACGGGCACCTGGAAGGGGTGGCAGCCCCGGGCGCGGACATCCAGCACGTAGAGGCCGGCGGCGGGGATCGGGAGCTTGAAACCGGGCTTGGTCTTCTTGTTCTTCGGAATGACGTTTTCGACCGTTTTGGTGGGGAAGGGCTCGTCCCGCTGGAACATGGGGATCAGTCCGAGGGAGGCGGGAAGGGCCTTGCCAGCCTGATCCACGACCACTCCTTCCACGGTGGGACCCTGGACGGCGGGTTGCGGGGCAAGGGCAATGAGGGCGGCAGGCGCCAGGATCAGAGGCAACACGGGGCATCTCCTGGGAAAGAACCTACAGAATAGCGTCTAGAGCAGATCCTGTAAAAACGCTTCACCCCTGGGCCATTCGCCGTAGCCCGCCGCCGTGTTGATGTGACCGCGCGGTCCCAGGTCCGTGAAAAGGCTGTCCCAGGCATCTGCGAATTCCCGGGAGCGCTCGATGGAGGTGAAAGGGTCGTTGCTCGAAGCCACCACGTGGCTGGGAAAGGGCAGGCCGAAGAGCGGGATTGGCGCGAAATCCTTGACGACCGCCAGGGTGTCCGGGCGCTCCACGTCCACTGGGGCCACCAGCAAAGCCCCGTGGATGGGGCGCTGGTAGCTTTGAGCCCAGTGCGCCACCGCCAGGCAGCCGAGGGAGTGGGCCACCAGGAGAGGCGGAGCCTGCTGGCTGGCTGCCCGAATGGCCGTGTCCAGCGTTTCCACCCACTCGGTCCGACGGGGAAAGTCCCAGTTGGGCATCTCCACGCGCTTGGCATAGCGCAGGTTGGCCTCCCACAGACTCTGCCAGTGGCCGGGCCCAGAGTTACCGTAGCCGGGGATGAGGAGGATGGAGCGCATGGCGATCCTTGGGTTGGGGTGGTCCCATTTTCGGATAATCCCAGGAAAAGTCAGCGGGCCTTTCGTCCTTTCGCGGCCGGCTCCCTCCGGGGCGCCAGGGAGTCGGCCAGGTAGTGCACATACGCGCTGAGATCGGACACGGCCTTCACCCGGTCTGGGATGGCCCGCAAAAGGTGGAAGTAGCCCACATAGCTGGAATAGGCGAAGAGCGCCCGGCGCCGGGCCTCCTCCGGTTCCAGGTCCAGGGCCTGGAAGGACTCCGTGACGTACTGCAGGCGCTGTTCGCTGACTTGCTTGAGGTAGGGCTGCACGCGGGGATCTTCGCTGGAGGAGGACAGGGCCGCGAACAGGAGGCCGTTCTCGATGTCCTCGAAGGCCGCGAACATCAGGATCCGCAGCCGGGACAGGGGATCCTCGATGGCGCCGAACCGGGCGAAGAGGTCCCGGGTCTGGTCCAGCTCCCAGCGCCGGAGCGTCTCGTGCACCAGGGCGTCCCGGTTCTCGAAGTGCCAGTAGAAGCTGCCCTTGGTGACCCCCAGCTCCCGGGTCATGGGCTCCACGGCCAGGGCCTGGACCCCCTCCCGGATGATCAGGTTCACTGCCGCCTTGCACCAGGCTTCCACGGAGAGCGACTCCTGGGTGCGAGGGACCTTTTTTTTCGGGCTGGCCATGGAACCCCCCTTGACAGCACCCCGAGGCTACCATACCTTTCCGTATGTTAAAACATACGCTAGCGTATGGATAAGGATCGGGAGGATGCGATGGAGACCTGGCTGATGACCTCGGATGCCCTTCACGAACCCTGGCGCCTCTGGAGCTGCCACCTGGCCCACCACGGCTGGCGGCACGCGCTGGACAACTTCCTGGCCCTCTCCATCCCGCTGATGCTGGTACGGGGGAAAGACCGCGGCCGACTGCTCCTCTGGCTGTTCCTCCTGGCCCCTGCTCTCAGCTTGGCGATGCTGTCCGTGCTGGACGGTGGGACCTTCGGGGGGATCTCGGGCCTGGCCTGTGCCGCCTGGGCCCTTGTGGGGATTCAGTTGTTGGTGCGGGAAGACTCCCTGCCCGTGGGGTTTGCCATGCTGGGCCTGCTCGGGCTCAAGATCTCCGTGGAAGCCATGACGGGCAGTGGCCTGCTGGTCCATGACGGCCGGTGGCAGTCGGTGTCCGAGTCCCATCTGTATGGCACCCTGCTGGGCCTGGCTGCGGGCGCCATGGACGAGACCTTCCGCCGCGTCGAGCGAAGGGTTCGCTGCTGCACGGAGCGCGGCCTGAGGCGGCTGGCGGCCGCTCCTCGATAGAACCCAAGGCCGGTCCAGGAAGCGTGCCCTGGGCCCCGTGAAGTCAAACAGGAGAACGACCATGTTCAGCGCAGGTTTTTCGCTGGGTGCGTCCAGCGTCGGGATGGTTCTGCTCACGCAGGACGTGACGGGCCCCACGGTGGTCCGGTCCCAGTCCAGTCCCCACGAAGGGAATCCCGGGAAGGTGCTTCAGGCTTACCTCGAGTCCCTGACGCCGGAGTGCCGCGTGATGGCAGCCACCGGGCGGAAGTTCAGGGACCGCCTGAATCTGGAGACCCTCTCCGAACCAGAGGCGGTGGAGAAGGCCTATGCCTTCCTGCGCAAGGCCTACCCCGGGATCGAAGCCATCGTCTCAGCGGGGGGAGAGACCTTCATGGTCTATGAGCTGGACCGCCAGGGCTGCGTCGTCAACGTGCAGACGGGAGACAAGTGCGCCTCGGGCACGGGCGACTTCTTCCTCCAGCAACTGAAGCGCATGAATCTCACGGTGGAAGAGGCCATGGCGCAGGGTGACCGCGTGGAGCCCTACCGCATCGCCAGCCGCTGTTCCGTCTTTTCCAAGAGCGACTGCACCCACGCCTTGAACAAAGGTGTCTCCAAAGGCCGGGTGGTGGCGGGGCTCAGCGCCATGATGGCCGGCAAGCTCCTGTCCCTGCTCAAGAAGACGAAGGCTCGGCGCATCCTGCTGGTGGGCGGAACGGCACGGAACGGGCTGCTGGTGGAATGCCTGCGCCGAGAGTTGCCGGAAGTGGTCGTGGCGGAAGAAGCCACTACCTTCGAAGCGCTGGGGGCGGCCCTCTGGGCGTTGGAGCACCGGGCGGCCCGGCCGGAGGGCTTGCCGATTCGGGAAGGCCGCACTTCCTTCCAGTTTCTTGAGCCGCTCCAGGACCACGCCGCAAAGGTGGTATGGAGGCAGGAACCGGAGCACGAAGCCCGGCGGGGCGACCGATGTGTGGTGGGGCTCGATGTGGGCTCGACGACCACCAAGGCGGTGGTGTTGCGAACCGATGACGATGCCATCCTGGCAAGTGTCTACCTGCGCACGAATGGCGATCCGGTCGGAGCGGCCCGCCTGTGCTACGGGAAGCTGGCCGAACGCCTGGCGGCGACCGTGAAGATCGTGGGCCTGGGCGTGACAGGCTCCGGCCGGCAGATCGCCGGACTGCATGCCATGACCGATGGCGTGGTGAACGAGATCATCGCCCATGCCGCGGCGGCCGTGCACTTCGACCCGGAGGTGGACACCCTCATCGAGATCGGAGGCCAGGATGCCAAGTACACCTTCCTGACCCAGCGGGTGGCCTCGGACTATGCCATGAACGAAGCCTGCTCGGCCGGCACGGGTTCCTTCCTGGAGGAGGCGGCCCGGGAGTCCATGGGCATCGGGACCGAGGAGATCGCCGACATGGCGCTTCGCGGCCAGACCGTCCCCAACTTCAACGACCAGTGTGCGGCCTTCATCGCCAGTGACATCAAGGGCGCCATCCAGGAGGGCCTCTCCCGGGAGGACATCACCGCCGGGCTCGTCTACTCCATCTGCCAGAACTACCTCAACCGGGTGAAGGGGGCACGGCCCATGGGGCGCAAGATCTTCATGCAAGGAGGGGTCTGCTACAACCGGGCGGTGCCCATCGCCATGGCCGCCCTCACCGGCTGCCAGATCATCGTGCCCCCGGAGCCTGGCCTCATGGGAGCCTTCGGCGTGGCCCTGGACGTCAAGGAGAAGCTCACCCTGGGGCTGATGGCCGAAAAGGACTTCGACCTGGAGGCCCTGGAAGCCCGGGAGGTCACCACCAAGCCGTCCTTCGAGTGCCGCGGCGGAAAGGAGCGCTGTGACTTGAAGTGCACCATCAGCCACCTGGAGGTGGAGGGCCGGTCCATCCCCTTCGGCGGCTCCTGCAACCGCTACGCGAACCTGCGGCGGAAGGTGGAGGTGGACACGGAACGTCTCGACCTCGTCATCCACCGCGAGGGCCTGCTCTTCCGCACCCGATCGAAGGAACAAGCCACCGGGAGGCGCATCGGGCTCAACCGCTCCCTCCTGGTCCATACGCTGTTCCCGCTGTACCAGTCATTCTTTACCTGCCTCGGGTTGGAGGTGGTGCTGCCCAAGGCCAAGGACGCCGACGGGGTCGATCGGAAGGGCGCTTCCTTCTGCTACCCGGTGGAGCTGGCCCACGCCTACATGGCGGAACTGCTCAAGGAGGACCTGGACTACGTATTCCTGCCCCAGGTGCGCGGAATGCACGTGGAGAATGGCGCCGAGAACAGCGTGGTCTGTCCCTTGGCCCAAGGGGAGCCCTACTACCTGAAGGCGGCCTTCAAGGAGCTCGCGGAGCGGGAGGTGCTCTCGCCGGTGCTGGACTTCTCGAAGGGCTTCCAGGGGGCCCGGAACGCCTTCCTGGAGATGGGGCGGACGCTGGGGTGCGACCGGAAGCGCGCCCTCTGGGCCTTCCACCGGGCCGTGGCCACCCAGCGCAGCTTCGCCCGGAAGCTGGCCAAGGCGGGGCAGGAGATGCTGGCGGATCTGGAGAGGCACCCGGGGGAGGTGGGGATCGTCGTCTTCGGGCGTCCCTACAACGCCTTCACCCAGACGGCGAACCTGGGCATTCCCCACAAGTTCGCCTCCCGTGGCTACCGGGTGCTCTCCCTGGATGCGCTGCCCCTCGCCCAGGAGGTCCCCGAGGCGACCATGTACTGGTCCACCGGCCAGCTCATCCTGAAGGCTGCCCGCTACGTGAAGCGGCATCCCCAGCTCTTTGCCGCTTACATCACCAACTTCAGCTGCGGGCCCGACAGCTTCCTGGTGAGCTACTTCCGGGGGGCGATGGGGGACAAGCCCAGCCTCACGCTGGAACTGGATGGCCACACGGCCGATGCCGGTGTCGATACACGGGTGGAGGCCTTCCTGGACATCGTGGCCTCCTATCGAGAACTGCAGCACCGTCGCGTGCCGGCACGAATGACCGAGGAGCCTTTCCGGCCGGCGCGCATGGCCGTGGACGCCGGAGGTGTCTGCGTGATGGACAGCCAGGGACGCAGGCACAGCCTCGAGGATCCGAAGGTCAGGGTCATCGTCCCCTGCATCGGGGAGCGGGTGGCGCGCTACATGGCCTCCGTCTGGCGCCGGAACGGATCCCGGGCCGTGGCCCTGCCACCTCCTGGGGAAACCGAGCTGAAATGCGGGCGAGGGAACAGCGGGTGCAAGGAGTGTCTGCCTTTCACCCTCGTGACGGGCTCGGTGCTGGAGTACCTTGAGCACCGCACGGACCCGGATGAGATCTCCGTGGTCTTCATGCCCCAGTCTGCGGGCCCCTGTCGCTTCGGGCAGTACACGGTGGAGATCGCCAACCGGCTCCGCCAGAAGAGGATCCCCAATGCCACCCTGCTGTCCTTGACGTGCGAGGACGGGTACGCGGGCCTGACGCAGAGCTTCCAGATCCGCGCCTGGCGGGCCATCGTCCTGGCGGACGTCATGGACGACATCTTCAGCGCGGTCCTGGCCCTGGCACAGGATCGCGAAGGGGCTCTCGCGGTCTTCGAGCGGGTCTCGGACGCCTTCGAGGACGCCCTGGAGCGGACCCCCTGGGAGGGGCTGCCGGCCGTGCTGAGGGCCGGTGCCCGGGAGCTGGCCTCCATCCCGCGCAAGGGCGAGCTGCACGAGGCCCGGAAGGTGGGACTGGCCGGAGAGATCTTCGTGCGGCGGGATCCGCTCTCCAGGCAGTTCCTGGTGGAGCGCCTGGCGGATCGGGGCATCGTGTGCAAGGTGGCGCCGATCCACGAGTGGATGTACTACACCGAGTTCATCTACCGGAACGCCATCTACCTCGAGAGACCCACCCTCGTCGGCAACCTCGGCTCCCTGGCCAAGGAGTTCCTCCAGGGCCAGATGGAGCGGTCCATCAAGCAGATTCTCTCCAGGTCGGGCTTCTATGCGTACAAGCCCATCCGCGTGGGCAGGCTCCTGGAGAGCGTGGAGCACCTGATCTCGCCGAGCATGGTGGGCGGCGATGCGACGCTCACGGTGGCGGCGGCCATGAATGAGATCGTGGACGAGGTCCACGGCGTCATCGTCATCGGTCCCTTCGGCTGCCTGCCCAACCGCATCGCCGAGGCGATCCTTGCGCCCAACCTCAGCACTGAGAAGGTGCACACCACCCTGGATCGGCCGCTGGTCGAGAAGGTCCTGGAGCGGCATCCCTCGCTGCCCTTCCTGGCCATTGAGAGCGATGGGGGGCCGTTCCCTCAGGTCATCCAGGCCAAGCTGGAGGCTTTCTGCCTGCAGGTGGAGCGCCTTCACGGCACCCTGCAGTCCCTGGAGGAGGAGGGAGCTTCCCGATCCGCGTAGGCAAGGGCGAGACCGGGGCGGGTATGGGTGGTCAGGATTCCCGGACCCGCTCCTCGGTCACAAACACCCGCCTCCCCCCCGCCGAAAGGGGCCACCTGCCGGTAATATGTTGGTACCTCGTCCACCGTGCAGGAGGCGCCGGAGGGCAAGATCGAGGTAACCATTCTCCGAGCGATCGGTATTCATAGGGTGGCGGGGGAATTTTGTTCAGTTCATTAGAGGATGCCGATGTCATGGCGAAGGTTCGCGAAGGCGAACTGGAGCTGCTGGCCATCCTCTTTGAGCGCCACCACGGCCGGCTGTTCAACTTCTTCTACCGCTTGACGGGCCAGCAGGGACCCAGCGAGGACCTGGTCCAGGAACTCTTCCTGAGGATGCTCAAATACCGGCATACCTTCCGCGAAGGCGCTCCTTTCTCTCCGTGGATGTTCCAGATTGCAAGGAACCTCCACCTGAACCATCTCCGCTCCCTCAAGTCCGAGGTGTCGCTGGAAGAACGCATCGAGTCGTTCTCCGATGGCGGCGACCACCCGGACATGGTCCTGGAGCGGGATCAGCACACGATCCTATTGAAGCGCGCCCTGGATCGCCTTCCGGTCCGCAAGCGGGAAATCCTGATGCTTTCCCGCCGTCCGGACCTCAACTACCAGGACCTTGCCTCCCTCTTCGAATGCACCGTGAGCGCCGTCAAGGTCCAGGTGCACCGGGCGGTCAAGGACCTGCGGAAGGCCTTCCTGGAAGTGCAAGGAGGCACCTCGTGAACTGCCGCGAGATCGAACGTCATGTGGCCGATTACCTGACCGGACGGCTGGACCCATCCACCTTCCGAGCCATCCAGGGCCACCTTGTGGGCTGTGAGGCCTGCCGGGAGGAACTGGAGAACTTGTCCGAGACCTGGGCCAACCTGGGACTGGTCCTGGAAGCGCGGCCCGGCCCTGCCGTGCGTCAGCGGTTCTACGCCATGCTCCGTGACGCCACTGCCCGTCCGGAGCCTCTTCCGTTCCGGAGCGCCGGTTCCCCTCGGCGCCGCCAGTATCTTCCGCTGGCGCTTCAGGCTGCTGCAGCACTGCTGCTGGTGGCCGGCGGGTGGACCCTGGGGCGCACCTTTGGTGGGGAGCGACCGGTCTCCACTTCGGCAAGGGCCTTGGACCCGACGGTGGAAACCCAGCTCCGGGAGGAGATCGATCTGGTGCTCAAGAAGCCTTCCATGAGCAAGCGGATGCTGGGTGTGGCGCTGATTTCCAGGCTTCCGAAGCCCGATGCCGCCTTGGCCGGCCCGCTCCTCGAGCTCCTGGTGAAGGATCCCAGCATCCAAGTGCGGCTGGCGGCTGTCGATGCGCTCTACCGTTACGCGGACCACCCCTTGGTCAGGGAGCAGTTGATCGAAGCGCTGGCCCGGCAGAAATCGCCCCGTGTGCAGGTGGCCTTGCTGAATCTGCTGGGTGAGTTGCGGGATCAGGACGCCTCCGAGGCCGTCGAGAACCTGATGCAGGAGCCTTGGCTTCCTCCC
>CAYZND010000048.1:3371-15071 GCA_964479495.1 uncultured Mesoterricola sp. | reverse complement strand
CAGCAGCAGGACTCGCCGCAGGTAATGACGGTTCCCCTCTCCCAGCGCATGACCCCGAACCCACAACCCGACACCGCATCGACGGCCATCGATCCCTCCGTTGTAAGTTCGCAGACTTGCCCTGCGGAACCGGTCGCCAGCCTGCGTGGCTCTGGACCTTGCGTCACTGGAGGGAGCTCTAGCGCGCCGCAGGCATGGCCATTTCCCCTTCAGGCATATCTGTAAACGTCTGAAGTCGTTGAGCAAGACCTTCTGGGCAACGCCACGCATCCCATTGCCTTGATGGACAATCCCGTCGCAGCCTTACCAGGGAAGGCAAAATCGTAATAGTTCTCCGCAGGACCTCCGCCATCCCTTCGAGTCGCTGGCGAGCTCCTGAGTAATTGGATCGAGAACCATCGTGCGGAATCGCTGTTCAAAGGGGACAAGGGATAGCCGGGCATCAGTCAACGGGGCACGGCGTTTGGCTTCATACCGGTCCTGTGACTCCTCGAGACGCGCCAACTCTTCCAGCACATTTCCTTCACTGACATTGATGATGGCTTCCTGGTTGAGCTGCGCCACGCAACCGCCGTCATAGATGGGAACGGTTCCGGCGAACCATGCCTGGAATGGCTTCTCCGTGATGTAGCCCGGATTGGTGGAATTCTCCAGGCAAATCATGTACTTGTACTGGGCAATCCAGCGCAAGTAGTCCAGCCCACGTGGGGGCCGGAAATCCATGTTGTTGCGCATCGCGCCGCCCGAATCGACGTGCTTCCATTGGTTGATTTCCTCGAACAAGTCGACGCGCTTGGGGCCAAGATCACCGCACATGCTGGAAGCAACGAAGCAGCAGAATCGCGTCTTCTTGATCTCCAGCAGCTCTTTCCTCAGCTCGTACAGCTCGTCCACCGGGACATCGAAATGCACCGCCCCGAATGGGTACTGAACAAACGTGCACGGCTCGTCGGGTGGGTAGAGTCCCAGCACCGCCAAGTATTTTTGGAGCGGAGCATGGGGTCGGAACAAGTTCCAGTTCTCGTTGGAGATGAGGATCACGGGAACGCCTAGCGGGAAACGATGTTTCCTCCACACACTGGCCACCATGAGATCCGGTCGCTCGCTCCTGTCCACGATGCTGATGCTGCCTTCGTCGATGAACGTACGCAGCAGATTCGACGTCCATCGAATAAAGTCATGATCCTTCTTTTCCATATAACAGATTTTCATGCAACCCGACTCCATACCCCTTGCAGCCTCTGACTCAGTACGTTTTCTTCACACCGTGATGACCACGATCTCCGGATCCACTTCTTTCTTGAGGATGCCTTCGATGGCCATGAGGGTGCCGGTCATGCCAGCGGGGCAGGTGGAGCAGGCGCCCTGGTAGCGGATCATGACCTGCTTCTCGTGGCGGCCGATCACCTCCAGGCCGCCGCCATCGGCGGCGAGGGCAGGCATGATCGTGTCCGCGAGCACCTGGTTGATCTGAGCGATGAAGGGGTCGTTCTCATCGGGCTTTTCAAACGTCTGGGGAACCGCGTGCGCGGCGTCCTGGCCCGTGGGGGAGGCCGCCGCACGGATGGGCGGGGCGAGCCTGGGCAGCAGCTCGGACCAGGCAAGGTCGTCATCCTTGGTGACGGTGATGAACTTGTCCTGCATGAAGACCGAGACCACGTGACCGACGTCGAAGAGCGCGCTCGCCAGCGGGTCCGTGGCGGCAATGGTCCGGTCCGGGAAGGACTTCGGGAAGCCTGGGGCGATGGCTTCCTTCAGCACGAACTTCACGGCGTTCGGATTGGGGGTGTACTCGATCTCGGCGATTTTCGGCATGGGAAGACCTATGAAACCTCGGACGTCGCGAGGGCTCGCGAAGGGGTGCGGTGTATCGGGTTGGCGCAAGCTTGCGGCATTCGCGGTCCTATTCGGTGCTGGCTGAGGCTTCCCCCTTGAAGGCGGCATGCAGGGTGGCCCAGGGGAGGACGGCGCACTTCACGCGGCTCGGGAGATCCTTCACGCCCTGGAAGAGGGAGAGCTTGCCGAGGATGTTCGGATCCCTGGAAGGGTCCAGGGTGCCGCGGATCATCTCCCGGAACTGCTCGATCAGGATCTCCGCTTCCGCCACAGGCTTGCCCTTCACCGCGGTGGTCATGAGGCTGCTGGAGGCCTGGGAGATGGCACAGCCGTGGCCCTGGAACTTGAGGTCCTGCACGATGCCGTCCTGGACCAGGAGGGTCAGCTCGATCTCGTCGCCGCACAGCGGGTTCTGGCCGTCCGCGTGATGGGTGCAGGTCTCCAGCTTCCCGAAGTTGCGGGGCTTCCGGTTGTGCTCGAGGATCACCTGCTGGTAGAGCTCGCGGGGGTCGCTCATCCGAAGATCTCCTTCACCTTCAGGATGCCTTCCACGAGGGCATCCACGTCGTCCTTGTCATTGAAGCACGCAAAGGAGGCCCGGGTCGTGGCGGGGATGTTGAGCCGCTTCATGACGGGCTGGGCGCAGTGGTGGCCCGCCCGCACCACGATGCCTTCGTGGTCCAGGATGGTCCCCACGTCATGGGGGTGGACGCCGTCGATGACGAAGGACAGGACGCTGGCCTTCGCCTTGGCTTCGCCGATGATGCGCAGGCCGGGAATCCCCTTCACCCGCTCGGTGGCGTAGGCGAGCAACTCGTGGCCGTGGGCGGACACCTGGTCCAGCCCAAGGCCCCGGAGGTAGTCGATGGCGGCGCCGAGGCCGATGGCCTGGGCGATGGGCGGTGTTCCCGCCTCGAACTTTCCGGGGGAGCCGATGAAGGTGGTCTTCTCCCAGGACACCGAGAGGATCATGCTTCCGCCGCCCTGCCAGGGCGGCATGGCCTCCAGGTGCTCCTTCTTGCCGTAGAGCACGCCGATGCCTGTGGGACCCATGAGCTTATGGCCCGAGAACACGTAGAAGTCGGCATCGAGGTCCTGCACGTCCACGGCCATGTGGGGGACCGCCTGGGCGCCGTCCACGAGCACAGCGACGCCCTTGGCATGGGCCCGCGCGATGATCTCCTTCACGGGGTTGATGGTGCCCAGCACGTTGGAGACGTGCGTGACCCCGATGAGCTTCGTCCGTTCGCCGATCAGCGTGTCCAGCTCGTCCAGGATCAGCTCGCCGGCGTCCGTCATGGGGATCACGCGGATCTTTGCGCCCCGCTCCTCTGCCAGCAGCTGCCAGGGCACGATGTTCGAGTGGTGCTCCATGGCACTCAGCAGGATCTCATCACCTGCGTGTACCTTCTGGCGCCCGAAGGTCTGGGCCACCAGGTTGATGCTCTCGGTGGTGCCACGGGTCCAGATGATCTGCTTGATGGAGGATGCGTTGATGAAGCTGCGCGCCTTCTCCCGGGCCTCCTCGAAGCGGTCCGTGGCCTCCTGGGAGAGCTGGGAGACGCCGCGATGCACGTTGGTGTGCTCGAAGGCCTGATAGTGGGCGATGCGCTCGTTGACGGACTTCGGCATGAGGCCGCTCACGGCGCTGTCCACATAGACCAACCGCCGGTCCTTGTAGGGCATGGCAAGGATGGGGAAGTCCTCGCGGATCTTGGCGATATCGAGGGGCTGGTTCATGCCATCGACTCCAGGTCCTGGGAATGGGTGCGGGCCATGACGGCGTGGCGGAGCTGCTTGCGCAGGCTCGCGATGGGAATGCGCGCGAGCAGGTCCGCGGCGAAACCGTAGGTGAGCAGGTTGCGGGCGGTGGTCTCGTTCAGGCCCCGGCTCTGGAGGTAGAAGAGCTCCTCGGGATCCAGCTGGCCCACGGCCGCGCCATGGGCGCACTTGACGTCGTCCGCAAAGATCTCCAGCTCGGGCTTGGTGTCCACCTGGGCGTCCTGGGAGAGGAGGAGGCTCCGGCTCTGCTGCTGGGCATCCGTCTTCTGGGCGCCGGGTCGCACGTAGATCTTCCCATTGAACACGGCCCGGGACTTGCCATCCACGATGGCCTTGTGGAGCTGCCGGGTTGTTCCGTTTGGCTTGGTGTGATCGATGAGGGAGTGGGTGTCCGCCAGCTGCTGATCGTCCAGGAGGGCCAGGCCGTCCAGGGTCAACTCGGTCTCCTCATCCGCCAGCACCACATGGGGATTCTGCCGCGAGAGCCGGGCGCCGAGGGTGATGGTCCGAGACGCATAGCGCCCGCTGCGCTCCACCCGTGCATTGAGGTTCGAGAGGTGGATCGCCTCCGGGGACTCGCGCTGGATTCGCTCGTGGGTGAGTGCGGCGCCTTCGTGGATCAGGACCTCGGTCACGGCATTGGTCAGGGTGCGGCCACGGCCCCAGTATTCCTCCACCAGGTTGAGCTCTGCTCCGCGCTCCGCGACCACCAGCAGGCGGGGCAGGGAGCAGGTGGGCTCGTCGCCTTCCTGGTCGCTCACGAAGAGCACGTGCAGGACGGGCTCCAAGCGCACGTTCTTGGGCACGAAGAGGAAGGCGCCGTCCGTGAACCGGGCGGTGTTGAGGTTGGCGAAGAGGTCGTTGGCCTGGGGCGACGCCAGGGTGCCCAGGCAGCAGGCCGCCTCGGAGGCACTGGCGAGACGCAGCATGCGCACGCCCGGAGGCAGGGCGGAGACGTTGCTGTGGTGGGGATCGAAGTGCCCATTGACGAAGACCAGACGGGTGCCCCGCGCCTCAGGCAGGATGCGGTCCTTGATGTCGACGGGCCGGTGCCGGCCCGCAGCAAAGTGCGTCTCTCGCAGGTCCTTCAGGTCCGTGTATTTCCAGTCCTCGTGATGCGTTGTGGGTAGCTCCTGGGTTTCCATGGCTGCTTCCGCAGCCATCCGGAGGGGACCCCACTCGGCAGGGCGGGGCGCCGCCAGGAGATCGGGCAGGGTGCTGCACGCGGTGAGCGTGGTCATCACGCCCTCCCGGCTTCGGCTTTGAGCCAGTCGTAGCCGCGCTCTTCCAGCTCCATGGCCAGGTCGATGCCGCCGCTCTTCACGATGCGTCCGGCCCAGAGGACATGGACATGGTCGGGGTGGACGGTCTCCAGGATGCGCGGGAAGTGGGTGATCATGAGGAGCGCCCGCTCCGGGGACTTCTGGAGGTTCACCGCCTCGCCCAGGACCCGCAGGGCATCGATGTCCAGGCCGGAGTCCAGCTCGTCGAGGATGGCCATCTTGGGCTGGAGGACGCTCATCTGGAGGATCTCGTTGCGCTTCTTCTCGCCACCGGAGAAGCCCTCATTCAAGCTGCGGTCCAGGAAGGCGGAGTCCATCTTCACGCCCTTGATCTTCTCCTGGATGAAGTCGTCGAACTCGAGGGGATCCAGCTCGTCCCGTCCTTCGGCCTCGGCCTTCTTGTTGTAGGCCAGGCGCAGGAAGGAGGCGTTGCTGACGCCCGGCACCTCGATGGGGTGCTGGAAGCCCAGGAAGACGCCGGCCCGGGCCCGCTCGTCCGGCGCCAGCTCGAAGAGGTTCTTGCCCTCGAAGAGCACCTCGCCCCCCGTGACTTCGAACGCCGGGTGCCCCGCCAGGACCTTGCCCAGCGTGGACTTGCCCGAGCCGTTGGGGCCCATGATGGCGTGGACCTCCCCGGCCTTGATCTCCAGGTTGATGCCCTTCAGGATTTCGTTGCCGTTGATGGCGGCGGAGAGATTGCGGATCGATAGCATTTACAACTCCAATAGTTTTTTTAGCCACGAAGGGCCACGAAGGGCCACGAAGAAAAGGAAAATGGCAGAACACTGCGGTTTTTTTGCTTTTCCTTCGGGGCCCTTCGTGGCCCTTCGTGGCAAATTATTTTTCTCATCCGACCGAGCCTTCCAGTTTCAGACTCAACAGCTTCGTGGCTTCCACGGCGAACTCCATGGGGAGCTCGCGGAAGACGTCCTTGCAGAAGCCGTTGATGATCATCGAGATGGCGTCTTCCGCCGGGATGCCGCGCTGCTGGAAATAGAAGAGCTGCTCCTCCCCGATCTTGCTGGTGGTGGCTTCGTGCTCCACCTTGGCGGACTTGTTCTGGACCTCGATGTAGGGGAAGGTGTTGGCGCTGCACTTCTGGCCGATGAGCATGGAGTCGCACTGGCTGAAGTTCCGCGCGCCCTCGGCCTTGGGCATCACCTTCACCAGGCCACGGTAGCTGTTGGAGCTGTCGCCCGCGCTGATGCCCTTGCTGATGATGGTGGACTTGGTGTTCCGGCCGATGTGGATCATCTTGGTGCCGGTATCGGCCTGCTGCTTGTGGTTGGTGAGGGCCACGGAGTAGAACTCGCCGATGCTGTTCTCGCCAAGGAGCACGCAGCCCGGGTATTTCCAGGTGATGGCAGAGCCCGTCTCCACCTGGGTCCAGCTGATCTTCGAGTTGCGGCCCTTGCAGAGGCCCCGCTTGGTGACGAAGTTGAAGATCCCGCCCACACCGTTCTTGTCACCGGCGTACCAGTTCTGCACGGTGGAATACTTGATGTCTGCATCGTCCAGGGCCACGAGCTCCACCACGGCAGCGTGCAGCTGGTTGGTGTCGAACTGGGGGGCGGTGCAGCCCTCCAGGTAGCTGACCTTGGCGCCCTCCTCCGCGACGATGAGGGTCCGCTCGAACTGCCCGGACTCCTTGTTGTTGATGCGGAAGTAGGTGGAGAGGTCCATGGGGCAGGTGACGCCCTTGGGGATGAAGCAGAAGGACCCGTCCGTGAAGACCGCCGAGTTGAGGGCCGCGTAGAAGTTGTCGGAGTAGGGCACCACGGAGCCCAGGTATTTCTTGATGAGGTCGGGATGCTCGCGCACCGCCTCGCTGAAGCTGCAGAAGATGATGCCCAGCTCGGAGAGCTTCTCCTTGTAGGTGGTGGTCACGGACACGGAGTCGAACACCACGTCCACGGCCACCCCGGCAAGGGCCTTCTGCTCATTGATGGGGACGCCCAGCTTCTCGAAGGTGCGGATCAGCTCAGGATCCACCTCGTCCATGCTCTTGTATTTCGCTTCCTTCGCCTTGGGCGCGGAGTAGTAGACGATCTTCTGGAAGTCGGGCTTCTCGTAGCTGACGTTGGCCCAGCTGGGCTCCGTGAGGGTCAGCCAGTGGCGGTAGGCCTTCAGGCGGAACTCCAGCAGCCAGTCCGGCTCATCCTTCTTGGCGCTGATGAAGCGGATGATGTCCTCAGACAGCCCCGGCGGCGCGCTGTCGGACTCGATGTCCGTCACGAACCCGTACTTGTATTCCTGGCTGGTGACATGCTGCAAAGACGAGCTCATGGGTGCTCCCAACACCTATCATTGTCTAATCCATACTAAAAAAGTCAACATTTAGGAACCCGGTCCCAGAATGTCTTCCTGCATCCTGGGCATTGTAAGGCCTTCAAGGACGGGAGTCGGAGGGTGATGAGGGCTTGGATCGAGAATTCAGGTAGACGCAAGCTGGCGTGATCCAGAAAATTCAGCTCATTTTTCCTTGAGTCGCCAAGTTATGCTTGTCCCATTCATCAATTCGAATCAATGGCAGGGGTCTCGATCCCATCGGTCGGCGTGCCCCGCGTACCACTCACGCTGGAGGTGGGGATGGAGAAATATGCGACCTTGCGGCCCCTGGCCGGGCGCAAGAAGGGGGATCTCGGAGAAATGTTCCTTTGCCTGGCGGAACGGCTCCAGGACACGCCGGAGCACGGCAGCATCCGGTTCAGCATCATCGGCAAGTCGGGTCAGACCCAGTGGAGCCTTGCCCTGGATGGCCAGGGCTGCCGGGCCCACCAGGACCCGATCGAGCGGCCTGACCTTGAGATCGTCACCCAGGCGGAGACCTGGCGGAAGATCGCGGAAGGGAAGCTCTCCCCGCTGGTGGCCTTTGCCCGGGGGAAACTGCGGATCCGCGGCGACGAGACCCTGGGGCAGCGCCTGCTGAAGCAACTGGCCGCAGATGGCGGCAAGACCGAAATCTGCAGCTGAAAGGACGGTCCAGAGATGCCGGAACTGATCGGGAAGGTCGATTACCTGAAGGTGGGAAACCAATTCTGTGTAGCCAATATCGTCAATGGAACGACGGGTGTCTCCGAGAAGTGCCCGATCTGGTGGAACCTTCCCGGTGATCCGGAGAGCTCCCCGGCCGTGTTATCCATCCGGATGATGCACTTCGAGATGCTGCGCAGCGCGCTGGAGACAGGGAAGCAGGTGATCATCGCCTGGGACGCCTCTTCCGGAGCGGTGCTGAACATCAAGCTTCTGGCTGCGTCCTAGCCAGTTGCGTTGTCATCCACCGCGGGAAGCTTGCTCCGTCACGCCTGCGGCGGGGTCTTCTCCAGGTCCTGAATGAGGGCCTGCATCTTGTTGTTGAGCAGTCCAACCTGGCTCTCGGCGAGATCGCCGGGGAGGGCGTCCAGGCCTTCCTTCAGCACCAGGAGGGCATCCTCGCGCTCACCCAATGCCGCCAGGGCGGTGCCGAGCTGGAAGTGGTTGATGATGGTGGGCTCCGCCTTGAGCACGGGCTCGATGAGCTCCACCACCTCCTCGGGCTTGCGCAGCTCCATGAGGTACTGCCCCAGGAGGGTTCGGGCTCTGGCTTCCTGGCCTGGCAGGGGATTGGTCTGCAGTCGCCGGACTTCGGCGAGGTCCTCGGCGTTCACCTTGCCGTTCATGAGCCGGTAGGCCTGGCGGATGATGGCCGCTTCCCAGGCGCCGCTGCTCTTGGGGTGGGCCTTCAGGAAGGCGTCGAGGGCCTTCATGATTCCGGCCTCGTCCTCGCGCTCCATCATGGGATCCACGGCCAGCCTCAGGGCCTGGAAGCAGAGGCGGGGATGGCGATTGGAAGCGGCGAAGGCCAGGGCCTTGGCCGTGCCGGTCTTCTCGTTCTGACGGCAGGCCAGCTGCAGCTCGAGCCAGTCCGCACGCTCGCTCTTGTCCTTGCGCCGGGCCTTCTTCAGGCAGGCTTCGGCTTCGGCCAGGTTGTTCTCCTTGAGCCAGTTCTCCGCATCGTCCAGGAGGAAGCGGGCCTCGGCCCGGCCTCCTCGCGCCGAGCGCAGCTGGGCGGGGCTCTCGGCATCCAGCAGCAGGAGCAGGTCGGGGTCTCCCGGATGCTGGCGGAGCAGCTCCTCGAGGATGGCGAAGGCCTTGGGACGTTCGTCCGCCAGGATGTAGCCTTCGGCCAGGAGCTCCCGCACCACCAGGTCCCCCGGCATGTAGCCGGAGGCTTCCTTGAGGATGGCGATGGCCTTGGTGGCCTCGCCCCGGGCCAGGAGCACCTCGCCCATGAGGCAGAGCGTATCCCCGTCCCGCTGAAGGTTCAGGGCATCGACGGCGGCCTCCAGGGCCCCCTGGAGATCCTCCTCCTCCAGGAGCAGCTCGCAGAGCTGGATCTTGGGCTCGGCTTCGTCCGGCCTCAGCTCCACGGCCTTGCGCAGGGCCTCGATGGCGCCATCGGTCCGGTCGGGCTCGTCCCGGAGGATCTTGGCCAGGAGCATCCAGGCCTCGAAGTGCCGAGGGCTGAGCTGGACGACACGCTTGGCCAGGTTTTCCGCCTCCTCGAAGTCCTGGGCGACCTCCTTGAGGGCCGCCACCGTAAAGACCAGTTCGTAGTTCTTGGGGTCCAGGGGCAGGGCTTGTCCGAGCCGCTGGGCCGCCTCGGGCAGCTGGGCGGAGTCGAGCAGCGCCGAGGTCTCCAGGAGGGCCCGCTTGAGCTGGGACATGGACCGGGGCTTGGCGATGGGCAGGATCCGGGCCCGGTACCGGGTGAAGAGCTCCCGGGCGCTGATGAGCTGGAGATTTTCCTCCACCAGCTCCTCCCAGCGGCTGGAGAAGGCCTGGCCGTCGAGCTGCCCCTTCTCTTCCATCTGCTGGACCAGGGACATCAGGCCATTCCGGAGCATGACCTCGGACCGCTCCAGCTTGCCCAGCTGGTCCGACACGGCCTCCAGGTAGGTCTCGATGCGCCGGAGGCTCTCCTCCAGGCCAGTGATGCGCTCCAGGAGGTGCTCGTCGAGGTCGTCGGCGCCTTCGGGTTCCTCCTCCTCCTCCTCCCACCCCTGGTCACCGGTGACGATGAGGAGGCGCGTACCGCATTTCCGGCAGGTCTCCCGTTCCCCTGGATTCCAGGTGAAGCAGTTCTGACAGTAGGTTCCCGGGATGTCCGTAGCCATGGCACCAGGATAGCCGCGGCCATGCCGAATGTCCCCGGGCAGGACCCTGACGCCCCGGACGATTTGGCCTATCCTTGTGTTCCCCGAGGTCCCCGTGAGTCGTGAAGAGAAGAGACAGGAAGCCATGGAGCTGGTGGGGAAGGCCTACCAGCACCACATGAAGGGCGAGATCGATAAGGCCCTGGAGCTCTACAACCGTTCCCTGGAGACCTACCCGACCGCCGAGGCCTACACCTTCCGGGGCTGGGCCCGCTCGACGCTGAGGGCCTTCGACGAGGCCATCGCCGACTGCCACCGTGCCATCGACGTGGACCCCGAGTTCGGCAACCCCTACAACGACATCGGCGCCTACTACATCGAGCTGGAACAGTTCGACGACGCCATCCCCTGGCTGAAGATGGCCCTCAAGGCCAAGCGCTACGAGAGCTACTGCTTCCCCCACTTCAACCTGGGGCGCATCTACGAGGCGAAGGGACGCCTGGAGCAGGCGCTTGAGGCCTACCGGGCCGCCCTCAACGAGAACCCCGGCTATGCACGGGCCGCCGAGGCCGTCGAACGGGTGAAGGCGAGGCTGGGCGCGCCCGAGAGTGCCAAGCGGGGAGAGGCCTGATGCGGTTCACCATCGCCCACAGCCCGGATTCCGACGATGCCTACATGATGGCCCCACTGGCGCTGGGCTGGCTGGATTCCGAGGGGTTCCAGTTCGAGTTCGTCCGCAAGGACATCGAGACCTTGAACGGGGAGTCCCTCGAGGGCCGGTACGAGGTGACCGCCCTGAGCTTCGGGGTCTATCCGTCGGTCCGGGAGCGCTACGAGCTCCTCACGGCGGGCAGCAGCATCCAAGAAGGCACGGGTCCCCTGGTGGTTTCCCGGCAGCCCCTGTCACTCGAGGCGCTCCGGTCCGTGACCGTGGCCATCCCAGGTCTCCGCACCAGCGCCCACCTGGCCATGACCCGTTGGATGCCCGGGCTGAAGGTGGAGCTGGTGCCCTTCGACCAGATCCTGGATGCGGTGGCGGATGGGCGGTTCGAGGCGGGCCTGCTGATCCACGAAAGCCAGCTCATGTTCCGGGAACGGGGCCTGCATCTTGTGGTGGACCTGGGGGCCTGGTGGAAGGAGCATCTCGACCTCCCTCTGCCCATGGGCGGCAATGCCATCCGGAAGGACCTGCCCCTGGAGGTCCGGGACCGGTTCGCCCGCCTCATGCGGCGGAGCGTCGAGCTGGCCCGGGCGCGCCACGAGGAGAGCCTGGACTATGCCCAGTCCTTCGGTCGCGGCATGGACCGGGCCATGGTGAGCCGCTACGTGAAGGGCTGGGTAAATGAGTTCACCGTGGATCCGGGACCCCGAGGAAGGGAGGCCGTGAAGCGGTTGCTGGGTCTGGAGCCGGAGTGGCGCCAGGGGTAGAAGGACACGCCTGTTCAAGCTAATCTCGGGGTCATGAATTCCTTTTTGCGTTCGGATCCTGCGCGGCACGAGGCGATGGAGTCCTTCGTGAGATCCGCTGCTCTAGGGCTATACACGTTCTTCCATGGAATCGGGAGATTCGCGGCGCACGTGATCATGGTCCTATGGAGGAGTCTACGTTGTAGAAAATGGGCTTCTCTTTTTGGAATCACACTTGGGCTCATTGTCATCGCTGC
>CAYZND010000048.1:0-3361 GCA_964479495.1 uncultured Mesoterricola sp. | reverse complement strand
CGGCAGCGTCAGATGTGTATAAGAGACAGCTCCTATACGGGCGTTTCGCCTTGCTCTACGAAGCCTCGTATCTGGCACAAACCGCTGCGATCCACAGTAGCGATGAGTCTCGTCGAACGTTGGTAGCCGTTGCATTTCGGCATGGTTATACTGATGTTCTTGAGCAGCCAGAGGCTTTTGCCATCGAGACTTCTTACGACGAGGATGGCCTTCCGCTTTGCCGGATCACGATCAACCTACGGCAGAAGCTCAGGATCATGGATCGATTCGCCTTCCATGTGTTCATACGAACAGCCATCGTTCGATCCGTGAATCAGGGGCTGGGAAAACCGAGATCTTTGGAAGACCGGCTTCTTTAGGGACGTTGGCGTTCTCCTACAGCTTCCACCTTGAGTGGCACCTTGCGTTTCTGGCCCTCTCTCAGAACCTCGAGCTGGACAGTGCTGCCGGGAACCTCTCCTTCCAGCACGTCCAGGAAGCGATCCACATCGGGGGTGGTCTTCCCGTTCACGGCGAGGATCACATCCCCCAGGACGAACCGTCGCCCGGAGCGCCCGATGCCTTGAAGCCCGGCCCGATCGGCGGCGCTGCCCTTCCGTACCTGGAGCACGATGACACCCTCGGGGGCGTTGAAGTAGCCTCGGTAGTTCTCGGGCAGGGGATCGAAGCCCGGGTCGGGGCGGGCGGCCCGGCCCTTGGAGATGAGCTGGGGAACCACCCGGTTGACCGTGTCGATGGGCACGGCGAAGCCGATGCCTGCACTGCTGCCCGAGGTGCTCTGGATGGCGGTGTTCACGCCGATCAGGCGCCCGCTGCTGTCCAGCAGGGGACCTCCCGAGTTGCCGGGATTGATGGCTGCGTCGGTCTGGATGACGCCCGAGATGCGGCGCCGGGTGGCGCTCTGGATCTCGCGGCCCAGGGCTGAGACCACGCCGATGGTGAGGGTCTGATCAAGGCCGAAGGGGTTGCCGATGGCCAGCACCCGCTGGCCCACCAGCAGGTCCGCGCTGGTGCCGATGGGAATGGGCCGCAGCTTGGCCGGGCGTGTCACGAGGCGGAGCACGGCTAGGTCCTTCTCGGGCGCCAGCCCCACCACCTTGGCCTGGTAGGTGGCGTTGTCACTGAGCGTGACCTCCAGGTCCTGGGCATCCTCGATCACATGGTAGTTGGTGACGATGTGGCCCTGGTCGTCCCAGATGAAGCCCGAGCCCGTGCCCGTGGGCACCGCCTGGATGTCCGTGGAGAACCACTGCCGCTGGAAGGCGATGGAGGTGATGTAGACCACCGAGGAGCGGGCCTCCTTGAACCGCTCGATGAAGGCCTGCTCCTCGGACAGGAGGGGGCCCCGAGGGGTGATGGCCCTCGGGCTGGCAGATACGCGCTGGATGGCCTGGCTGCTGCACCAGCCCACCAGGACACCGGCACCGAGGAGGACGGTGATGATAGCAGCCCTGCGCATGGATTCTCCCGGAACAGCTCTCGCCGACCATTCTACGGAAACGAACGGACCGGCTCCAGAGCGCGTCCCGGGAGAGGCTTCGGCGCTGCTTTCGACCTATTCCACGGCCAGGACCAGTTCCTCGGGCTCCGCCTCAGGGGCGGTCCTCACCGGGCGGGTCATGAGTCCCAGCAGGATGGCCACGCCCAGCAGGGCGGCGGAGATGGTGTAGGCCAGCGCGTAGGTGCCCGTGCGGTCCACGGCCCAGGCGGCAATGAGCGGACCGACGACACCGCTGACACCCCAGGCGGTGTAGAGCGCGCCATAGTTGGCGCCGTAGCTCTTCATGCCCCAGTTGTCCGAGGTCGTGGAGGGGAACACGGACATGAGCGAGCCGTAGGAGAACCCGGCGACGAAGGTGCCCAGGACGATCATGGGCATCGTGGTGTACGTGATGAAGGCCAGCATGTTCAGGAGCTGGGTGGAGAAGACCAGCAGCATGGTGTTCTTCCGGCCGATCTTGTCGGAGAGGATGCCGCCGCCCACGCGTCCGCTGGCGTTGCTCACGGCCAGGAGCGAGACGATGATCGCGGAGTTCACGATGCCGGCCTGCTTGGTGGCGATGGAGGCCAGGTGGCCGATCATCATGACGCCCGCGGAGGACGAGAGCACGAACATTACCCACAGGAGGTAGAACTGGCGGGTCTGCAGCATCTGCCGCCAGGTGTAGTCGTGGGTGATGTGATCGGCAAGGGCGGTCCGGTTTTCGATCGCGGCAGGGGCTTCAGGCACATACCCCGCCGGGGGATTGTCCACCAGGCGGGTCAGGGGCAGGCCCACCGCGAGCACGCCCGTGCCAAGGATCAGAAAGGTCTGGGAGATACCGAAGCTCTTGATGAGAGCCCCCGTCAGGGGGGCCAGGTAGACCGCTGCGATGCCGAAGCCACCCACGGTGATGCCGCTCACCATGCCTTTCCGGGAAGGGTGGAACCACTTCATGGCGGCGGGGGTGATGCAGCCATAGGTGAAGCCGATGCCCGTGGCGACTACGATGCCAACGGTCAGCAGCATGGCGAAGGGGCTGTGGACGAAGCCGGAGGCCATGAGACCCGCGCCCACCAGGAAGACACCCATCTGGATGACCCGCTTGGGGCCGATGCGATCCTGGATCACCCCAGCAATCAGCAGGGCCACGGCCCACATGACCACGGCGGTGGTGTAGGCGGCGTTCGCCTGGCTGTGGGTCCAGCCCCAGCCGCCCAGGTCCACCGGGACGACCATGGCCTTCTTGAAGACGCTCCAGGCGTAGAGGACGCCGATGCTCAGGTTGATGCAGGTCCCGGCGATGAGGACGCGGACCGCAGTGTTGTTCTTGCTCACGGAAAGGCTCCTTGATGAAAACAGCTTCGGCACCATCCGCCGTGCGGCGGTTGGTGCCTTTCGCTGTGGGAAAGGATCTGACTCTGGCTCGCGATGACCGGGACGGGGGTCTGTCTTCAACCTGCGGCGGACCGCGACGTTGGTCAGCCGCGTGATCCAGCAAGGCAGTGGCCGCAGGGCGATGTGGTGGCATCGTTCAAGGCCACTAACGCCGCTGGGCATGCGGCTGGCCATCGTCCCGGAGGGCAAGGGGCGATGGCCTGCGCGATACCATGTCAAGCTCCTCGTCGATAGTGCCGCTATCGACTTCGTCGCTTTCCTTGTCTCGCTTGGCCAGCGCCCCTTGCGCGGCCCACCTCAGATTGAAGACAAACCCCGGGGGTTGATCCCCCGGCGAGCGTCGACCGGCTTTTCCCTTTGAATCACTTGCAAACAGCTAATCCTTGACGATGCGCGTACCCACCTTCTCGTAGTCTTCCTTCTCGAGGGCCTCGGGGGTGGTGATCAGCACCTCGTGGCCGCCGGCCTTGATGAAGGCCAGGG
>CAYZND010000047.1:0-15167 GCA_964479495.1 uncultured Mesoterricola sp. | reverse complement strand
CTGGGGACGGCCCGGACCGGCGCCTATTTCTCCACGGCTCCCTTCGCGGGTGCCCTCCTGGCCGTGCCCCTTCTGGGGGAGCTTCCCACGCTGCAGACCATCGTGGCCGCCCTGTTCATGGGGTGGGGGGTCTACCTGCACCTCACGGAGCACCACGCCCACGCGCATACCCACGATCCCCTCGAACACGAGCATGAGCACAGCCACGACGAGCACCACGAACATGGCCACGACGGGCCCGTAACCGGACCCCATCGCCACTGGCACCGCCATGCCCCCGTGACGCATGCCCATCCCCATTACCCCGATGCCCACCACGAGCACGAGCACTCAGAGGATCGCGCGGACCAGAGGCAGAATGGATAAGGAACCCGTCCACGTGCCAGGAGTCGTTGCTAGGCTTGATGGGAACTCCGAGGGACCTCGATGCGCCTTCCGTTCTCGAATGATCAGTTCTACTCAGTCTTTCGGGACTACAACACGGCTGTTTGGCCAGTACAAATCGCACTGATCCTTCTGGCCATCAGCGCACTGGCGCTGGTTGTGCTCGGGTACCGGAACTCCGGCAGATGGATCTCGCTGATCCTGTCCCTGCTCTGGCTCTGGATGGCTGTCGTCTACCACGGGATCTTCTTCTCCCGCATCAATCCAGCGGCATACGTCTTCGCATTCCTGTTCCTCGCGGGATCCGCGCTCTTCGGGTGGTACGGGTTTATCCAAGGGCGGATGTCCTTTCAGCCGTTGCGAGCGGGAGTGGCCATGCTCGGATGGAGCTTGGTGCTATACGCCATGGTTGTATACCCCGCTTCACTCTACGCAGCCGGACACCACTTCCCTTGGATCCCCACCTTCGGTCTGCCCTGCCCGACGACCTTGTTCACGATCGGCCTGCTTGTCTTCCTGCGGCGGCCCTTCCCCCGCATCATCCTGGTGGTCCCGATCCTCTGGTGCGCCATCGGTGCCCAAGCGGCCTTCCTTCTGGGCGTGCCTCAAGACCTTGGGCTTCTTGTAGCCGCGGTGGTCGGTGTCACTCTGTTCATCCGAGGGAAGAGGCCGCCAGAGACGGCCACCCAGGGCCCAATGGCTGATCAGCCCTGAGACTGGCCGTTCAACGGGGATGCGCATGCGTCCCGGCTCAGCGCCGCTTCAGCACCTCCAGCCGACACCATGCATACAGGGCATCGTACACCTCGAACTGGCGCTCCAGATTCGCGTGGTCGCGGGGGAACCGCAGGGAATACCCCACGGCGATGGCCTCGAGCCCGGCGGCGATGGGGTGATCGGCAAGGCGGTCCGTGTCGGCGCAGCCTACGATCTCGGCCAATAGCAGCAGGGCGGGGTCCTTCAGTCCGTAGGTCTTGACGATCGTCTGGAACGAACAGTCCTGCCCGTGGTGACCGAGTTCGACCCCCGGCGCATCGAAGGGGATCGCGCCGGTGGCCGCTGCGGTTTTCTCGATCTCCGACGCGGGGACGAACAGGAACTCGGCCTCGCTATCGATGAACCGCGTGATGAGCCAGGGGCAGGCGACCCGGTCGACGTGCACGTGGGAGCGGGTGATCCATCTCATGGGCGCTTCCTTTCCGTGGGTTCCGGAGCCGGGATGCCGGACATCATCCGTGCCACGAGCAACACGATACCCCTGGATGGCATCAAGAAAGCGGCGATCTTGAGCGCGTCGGACACCGATGCCTGTAAATCAGGAGCGGGGTTCGGTTTCCGGGGCTTCGGTCCAGGGGAGCTGCTCACCCTTCGCTTTTCCCGGCAGGAGCCGCGTGGAGTTCAGGATGAACGCCAGTTCCGAAGCCACGTGGATGAAGGCTGCCAGGAGCGGGTTCAGCAGCCCAAAGGCCGCCAGGCCGACCCCCAGGCCGTCCACGATGAGGGTGCCGATGAAGTTCTGGAAGATGATCCGCCGCATGTCCCGGGCCACCGTCAGGGTTTCCGCGAGCTTGGGGAGGTCGTTGCCGATGAGCACCACGTCGGCGGTCTCGCGCGCCACGTCGGTGCCCGATCCCATGGCGATGCCCACGTGGGCCTCCACCATGGCGGGCGCATCGTTCACCCCGTCCCCGACCATGGCCACCCGGCGGCCCGCCTTCTTGAGGTCGGCGATGAAGGCCTGCTTCTCGTGGGGCAGCAGGCCTGGCTTCACCTCGTCGATTCCGAGTTCCGCGCCAACGGCCGCAGCGGCGGAGGAGGCATCCCCCGTGAGGAGCACCGTGCGGATCCCCATGGCGTGGATGCGCCGCAGGGCCGCCTTGGCATCGCTGCGGGGGGCATCCGCCACCCAGATCCGTCCGGCATAGGCCCCACCCACCGCCACGGCGACTCCGGAGGCCAGGGGATCGTCGTGGCGCTCCCCCGCGGGAATGGAGATTCCCCGCTCCGCCAGGAAGGATGCGCTTCCCACCAGGATCTCCCCCTGGGTGCTCCGGGCCTCGACCCCCTTGCCGGGCACGGAGTGGAACCCCGAGGGTTCCTCGACGGCGATCCCATCCTTTTCGGCCCGGAGCAGGATGGCCCGCCCCAGGGGATGCTCCGACCGGAGTTCCGCGATCGCCGCGGCCTCCAGGATCTCCCGTTCGGTGAACCCGGCGGCGGGGGAGGTGGCGTGGACCACCGGCCTTCCGACTGTCAGTGTGCCGGTCTTGTCGAAGGCCACGGTGTCGGCGTGGCTGAGGGCTTCCAGGAAGATGCCGCCCTTGATGATGGCGCCCAGCCGGGCCGAGCGCCCGATGGCCCCCAGGACAGCCAGAGGCGTCCCCGCCGCGATGCCGCAGGCCCCTGCGACGATGATCACCGAGATCGTGCTCCGGACATCCCGGGTGATGAGCCAGGTGAAGGCCGCGCACACGAGCGCGAAGTAGACGAGGTAGCCCGCCAGACGGTCCGCCAGCTTCTGGATGGGCGCGCGGGAGTGCTCCGCCTCCTCGATGGCTTCCACGATATGGCCGAAGGTCGTGTCCCTCCCGATGCGCTCCACCCGGACATCCAGCGCCCCGGACTGGTTGATGGACCCGGCGTGGACCCAGGCCCCTTCCGTCTTCTCGACGGGCATGGGCTCGCCGGTGATGGTGGACTCGTCCACGAAGGAGTGCCCTCCGATGACCGTCCCGTCCACCGGCAGGCGTCCCCCGGGATTGACCAGCACCACATCCCCGATCTTCAGGGACTGCAGCGTCAGGGTCTGGTTGGCGCCCTCGCGACGCACGGTCACGTCCTTCGGCAGCACATCCAGGAGATCTTCGATGGCGCGGCGGCCCCGGCCGACCGTGAGCCCCTCCAGCACCTCCGCGACCAGCACGAACAGCGTGATGACCAAGGCCGTGAAGAACTCTCCGATGGCGGCGGCGCAGACCAGCGCCAGCGTCATGGAGAGTTCCATGGTCATGCGGCGTTGCCGCAGGTTGTCGAAGGCCTCCTTCAGGATCGGGTAGCCCCCGATGGCGATGGCGATCCAGCCGAAGAGCCGGACATGCTCCCGGATGAAGGCGGGCTGGAACCAGAGGAGCGCGGCGGCCAGCGCGACGAAGCCGATCCGGATCAGGTCCGCCCATTCGGTGCCGTGCTCATGCCCGCTGGCATGATCGTGTTCACAGCAGGAAGGCGTAGCTTGGTTCTCGTTCATCGGTGCACCTGTAGCGGCTACTTCAGGAAGGCCCGGATCAGCTCCATCAGCATCTCCGCGGCCACGGTCTGGTCCTTGGTGGGCTTGTGGTCGGGGCCCAGGACGTGGTGCTGGATGTGCCCCTCAAGCACCTCGGCCATCAGCCCGTTCAGGGCCCCCCGGCAGGCGACGATCGTGTTGAGGACCAGGAAGCAATCCTTCTCGGCCTCGAGCGCCTTCTCGATGCCTTCGACCTGGCCCTTGATGCGGCGGACCCGGTTCAGGAGCTTCTTCTTCTCGTGTGTCGTGTGGCTCACGGATTCGTCCTCCCGTCGGAGAAAATATACCCTACGGGGGTATCGTATCGCACCCAGCATAGGTAAAGACATTGAGCCGTCGAGAACCTGGCCATACCCCTGGATCGATGGGACGCCAAATCCTGGACAGGAGCGGTCGGGGCCGTGCCTCTTGCCTTCACCGTCGCCATTGGAGTTCCCTCGGAGAGGGCCAACTTGGAATCGGAAGGCTCGTAGAGCCGGCACACGATGAATATGGGCCTTGGAATCCCGTAGCGCGAAATTCCGGTAAATGTAGTTTGACACGGTTTTCGAGTGGAACATACTGGTACATACAAAGCACCGCAAACAGGCATTTGATAATACATGCATCATCGCTTTTCAATAGTGATTCATCTACTGGTGGTCTATCGCAATAGCTGTCCTGAGGACCTGGATGGATGAATGCGCTCCCACCTCAGGGGGTGATCATCGTTTCATGTCTTCCCTTGGCACATAGACGAGACCAGTGGCATACCTCCATTTTAAGGAAGGACTCATTGAAAGGAAAATCCCTGGCGCTCTGATGTCGATTGCCTAGTAGTCTTTCTCAACCTCGCAAGACCCTTTGTTGGCATAGCCCATCCCACCTAACCCAGGAGGTGAAGAGTGTCATTGCACCGAAATCTCGTATGCCGTCTTCTGCTTGAAAAAAAAAAGTCCGCCCTTCCGTCCGCGTCGACAGCACGGGCCGCGGATGGGGGTACCTTGAAAGTCGGCATTGCCGCCGAGACAGGCAACCTCGATCTCCTGCAGAACGTTTCGACCCTGAGCTCATACACGGCGGTCTTTGACGGCTTGCTGCGCTACGGCCAGAACGGCGTGCTGGAACCCGCGTTGGCGACCGCCTGGAGCATTTCCAAGGACGGGCTGTCGCTCACCTTCGAGCTGCGCAAAGGCGTGAAGTTCAGTGATGGAACGCCCTTCAACGCGGAAACCGCGAAGTGGAACCTGCTGCGCTGGATGGGGGTGGATGATTTCTCCTGGATCGGCGTCTCGGCGGCATTCGACAAGATCGTCATCGACAACCCCTACAAGCTGACGATCAAGCTGAAGCGTCCGGTGCCGGCGGCTCCGCTTGAAATGACCATCGTGCGACCCGTGCGCTTCCTCTCGCCCAAAGCCGTGGATGCGAAAGGCAAGCAGGTCAAGCCGATCGGCACCGGGCCATGGATCGTGAAGTCGTATGATGCCGCACAGACGGTGTTGGTGCGCAATGATGCCTACTGGGGGAAGAAGCCCCTTTTCGCCAAGATGGAGTTGAAGGTCGTGCCCGATGAACAGGCTCGCGTCAATGCCTTGCGTTCGGGCGACTTGGATGTCATCGGCGGGGACTGGGTGGCCCAGCTCTCACCACGCCGCGCCAAGATGCTCAAGGGGGCGAACATCCAGGTTGTCGCCGAGCCTGGAACGGCGGCGATGCTACTCGGCTTCTCGCCGAAGTCTCCAATCATGAAGGACAAGGCCGTCCGTGACGCCATCTTCACGGGAGTTGACCGCGCCGCCATCGCGAGCGTGCTGTTTGAAGGGTTCGCGGATACCACCGCGGATGTCTTTCCGAAGAACGTTCCCCATGCCGCGAAGCGCCATCCCGTACCAGCCCGGAATGTCGCCAGAGCCCAGAAATACTTGACGGATGGTGGCTGGACAAAGAGCGGTTCTGGATACACGAAGGGGGGTGCGCCGTTGGTCATCGATTTCCTCGTTTCAGAGGAATCGCTGCCAGGTTCCCGGCGAATCGCGGAAATGATCCAGTCCCAGCTCACCGAGATCGGGTTCCAGGTGCAGATCTCTTCGGTGGACAACGCGACCATGCACGATCGGCGGCCTGCATTCAAGTACGACATGACGTTCTTCACCTCCTACGGCGCGCCCTATGATCCGCACGGCACCTTGTCGTCGCTGTACTTCACGACGGGCGATAGCGGACCGGATGGCAAGGTGTATGTCGCCGACGAGCTCGACCGCCTGGTCGTGGCCGCCCTCGAGGCAAGCGGTCCCGCGCGCGACGTGAAAATGCAGGCCGTGTTCGATTGGCTGTACAACAACACAGCAGTTTGTCCGCTGGTCGTCGCCCAGCGCCTTTGGGCCGTCAACCCGAGGGTCAAGAACTTCAAGCTGCCCGCGACCGACTATGACCTGCCGTTCATGGACATGACGCTGGCGGACTAACCGGAAGGGGGTATCCACCTCGGCTCCCAGGATTCGCTGCCCCGGGAAATCAGGACAAAGCGCGAGCGCGTTGTCTTTGGTCACCCGTCAGCGGGCCCTCGACACCGCTTCCCAAGGGTCCAAGGTCCCGGAGCGACGCTCTGGAGAGCGAAGTGGATGCCCCCGTCAGGTCGCTCACGCACGACCGGGGAGTAAAGATGATCGCATTGGTTGCTAAGCGAGTCATGTTGGCGAGTGTGCTGGTCCTGGCTGCCTCCGCTCTGACCTTCGGGATGGTGGCAGCCGCACCTGGGAATGTCGCCGCGCTCATCGCGGAACGCACGGCCGGCCCAGGCGCGGATGCGCAGATGATCGCCAGGATCGCGAAGGAAATGGGCCTGAACGACCCCCTTCCCGTGCGTTACGTACGCTGGTTGCGGGACGCGGTGAGCGGCGATTTCGGCATCTCCTTGCGCACGGGCAAACCGATCGTCGGGGAGTTCGCCAAGCGGATGCCTGTCACGGGGCTCCTGCTCCTGGGAGGGGGAGCGCTGGCGTTCGTCGTGTCCCTTGGCGCGGGCTTGGCCGGGGCCGCGAGCAACGGGAGTCGGATAGACCGCTTCCTGCATGGGTTCGCCCTGCTGGGAGCATCGACGCCCAACTTCTTCGTCGCCGCGCTCCTGGTCATCCTGTTCTCCGTCACCCTGGGCTGGCTGCCTTCCTTCGGCAGCGCAGGCTTGATCTCGTGGATCATGCCTTGGCTGACGATCGCCTTGTTTCCAGCATCGGTGCTCAGCCGCGTGGTCCGGGTGAACCTGCAGGAGGTCATGTCCCGTCCGTTCGCGACCACGGCCTCCGCCAAGGGGCTCAACCGCAAGCAAGTCCTGCTTCGCGAGGCCCTGCCCAACATCCTGGTCCCCTTCCTGACGACGTTCGGCGCACAATTCGCGCTCATGATCATTGGCTCCATCGTCGTGGAGACGGTCTTCGCCCTGCGCGGCATCGGATCGTTCTTCATCGACGCCATCCGCTTCCGGGACTTCATCGGCATGCAGGCGGTCTTGCTGCTGTTCGTCGTCTATTTCGTGTCCGTCAACCTGATCGTCGACGTGGTTGCCATGCTGGTCGATCCACGGATACGCCGGAGCAGAGGGGGAAATTCATGAAACTATCAACCCCGCTCAAATCCCTGCCCTGGCTGGCGATCGGGCTCTCGTTCGGGTTCGTCCTGGTCGGTGTGCTGGCTCCTTGGATCATCACCCACGATTTTGCGGCGCAGGACTACAACGCCCTCCTGCAAGGTCCGAGCTGGAGTCACTTCTTCGGCACGGACTATCTTGGCCGCGACATCTTCAGCCGCATCATCATGGGAGCGAGGGTTTCCCTGGTCGCGATGTCGGTGGTGCTGCTGGCCGCGCTGGCGATCGGCGTGGCGCTGGGCTCCTTGGCAGGCTACATCGGTGGCTGGGTGGATCTGGTGCTCATCAGCGTGATCGATATCGTGCTGGCCTTGCCGAGCCTGGTCATCGCACTGGCACTCATCGGCATCCTCGGCACCGGCTACTGGTCCATGATCACCGCGTTGACGCTGGCATGGTGGGCCAACTATGCCCGCATGAGCCGCGCGGTGGTGACCGCTGAACTGCAGCAGCCCTATATCGAGGCCGCGCGTGTGATGGGGGCTAGCCATTTCTGGATCTTCACCCGCCATCTGCTTCCCCATGTGTTGTCTCTGGTGGTCGTCTATGCAAGCGCCGATGCGGGAGCCTTGGTGCTCTCCATCGCAACGCTCAGCTTCCTGGGGCTGGGTGTCGCCCCGCCCACGCCGGAGTGGGGCCAGATGCTCGTGGACGGCATGAGCTACATCGAGGAATACCCCAGCCTGGTCGTGATCCCAGGTCTGTCGCTCACGCTCGTCGTGGTCAGCTTCAACCTGCTGGGGGAGGCCTTCGCCCTGCACAAGGTGCCGCGAGCGGTGCGTGGCGCCGACCTTCGGCGCCGGCGCGCCAAGCGGGCGCTTGAGGAGGCTGCGTGCGCCGAACTGGAGAGGCAGACGACATCATGAGCGTGAATGAATCCATCTATACCGTTGAAGACCTGGTGATCGACCTGTACGCCCCCACCGTATCCGTGCGGGCGGTCGATGGCGCTTCATTTCATGTCAATGCCGGCGAGACGGTCGCCATCGTCGGCGAGAGCGGATCGGGCAAGACCGTCATGACGCTCGGCCCGCTGGGCCTCCTGCCCGAAGGCGTCGCCGTGGATATGCGAGGTTCGGTGCATATCGAAGGCGACCGGAACCTGCTCAGCATGGACTCCACAGCGTTATCCGAACTGCGCGGACGCCATTTCGGGGTCATCTTCCAGGATCCGATGAGCGCGTTGAATCCGATGCTGAAAATCGGTCCCCAGCTGGCCACGCAGGCCCGCCGATTCGCCGGATTGTCCCGCGACGCGGCCGAGCGGGACGCTGTGTCGCTGCTCGCGCGTCTGGGCATCCCCGACCCGGAGCTTCGCTACCACTGCTATCCACACGAGATGTCAGGCGGCATGCTGCAGCGGTCCATGATCGCCCTCGCGCTGTCAGCCCGCCCCAAGATCCTGATCGCCGATGAGCCGACCACGGCGCTGGATGCCACCGTACAGGCCCAGATTCTCGACCTGATCCGGCATATCCAGCGCGACAGCGGAATCGCCGTGATCCTGATCACCCACGACATCGGCTCAGTGTCCTCGGTGGCTCACCGCGTGGTGGTGCTGTATGCGGGCCAAGTGGCCGAAGAGGGCAGTGTCATGGATGTCCTGACGCAACCCATGCACCCCTACACATGTGGACTGCTCGCCTCCGTGCCGGACTTCCGCTCGGAATCCACGGGCGCGGCCACGGAGATTCCCGGCATGCCGCCCACCCAGATCACGATCGAGCCGGGTTGCCGGTTCGCGGAGCGCTGCAACCAGGCAGAGCCCAGTTGCTCGGTGCACAGGCCCCAACTCAGAGCCGTCCCAGGAGCCGACCCCTCCCATCGGGTAGCCTGTCCGGTTGTTTTGCGACGAATGGGAGTGGCCCATGCCTGATACACCTGCGATCGAGGTCCGCGACCTGAAGGTGCACTTCCAGAACCGCAGGGGAAAGGGCCTGCTGCGCGCGGTCGATGGCGTGAACCTGAGCATTTCGCGAGGGTCGTTCCACGGCATCGTGGGCGAGTCCGGTTGCGGAAAGACGACGCTGGCACGCTGCATGGTCGGCCTGCAGAAAGCGACCGAGGGGAAGGTGCTCATCGGGGGACGCGACTGCAACGACTGGCTGCGCACCGATCGGAAGGCCTTCGCGCGCGAAGTGCACTTCATCTTTCAAGACCCCCTGGGATCCATGAGCCGTCGCCAGAGCGTCTATCAGACGCTGGAAGAACCCTTGCTGATCCACGGGCTTGGCAACGCGGCGGAGCGGCGCCAGCGCATCCTTGAGCTGCTGGAGCTTGTGGCCTTGCCCCAGACGGTGCTCGATCGACTGCCCCGGTCCCTCTCCGGCGGACAACGTCAGCGCGCCTGCATCGCGAGGGCATTGGCGCTCAAGACGTCCATCCTGGTTTGCGATGAACCGCTCAGCGCCCTGGACGTCTCCGTGCGGGCGCAGATCGTCAACCTGTTCGCCTCGCTGCAGCGCCAGTTGGGCTTGACCATCGTCATGATCTCCCACGACCTGGCGATCGTTCGCGAAGTCTGCTCCGAAGTCACGGTGATGTATCTCGGGAGCGTGGTGGAAGAGGGGGCGACCCGCCCCTTGTTCCGCGACCCCAAGCACCCATACAGCCAGGCCCTGCTCTCCGCGGTGCCTTCGACCGACCCGCGCATTGAAGCGACTCGGCGTCGGATTCTGCTCGAAGGAGATCCGCCCAGTCCGAGCGCTTTACCGGTGGGTTGCCGATTCGCGTCCCGGTGTCCGCTCGTCATGGAGCGCTGCCATGCCGAGAATCCGGCCTTGCAGCCCGTCGCTCACGGCGGAAACACAGCCTGCCACCTTGCGAACTCAAACGTCAGCATTTGAGAGCCTGTCGCATGCCCCCCTGAACGCGGGGCAGGCGACAGGCTCAAAGGGGAAGTCGATTATGGGGCTGGAGCTTCGATGGATGGAGCTGTCTTCCTGAGCCTCACCATCAACACCCGTGCGCCCTGGGTCTCCAGCACTTCGCCCCGGATGCCTGGCTCCAATTCCACCGGATCACCGGGTTTGAGCACTCGGCCCGCCTGGCTCAGGCAGAGGCCCCCGAGGGTTGTCCAGAAACGGCCTTCCTGGAGGTCCAGACCGAGGAGGCGGTTGATATCGCGCAGCGGGAGGCTCCCTGGGAGGGTGGCGGTCCCGTCTTCGGCCCAGCGGACCTCCGTCACCCGTTCCTCACGGAATTCGCTGAAGATGTCGCCCACCAGCTCTTCCAGCAGATCCTCCATCGTGACCAGCCCCGAGAAGGAGCCCTGCTCGTCCACCACGATGGCGATCTGCTGGCGCTCCTTCTGGAGCTGCTTGAGGAGCTGGATCGCGGTGTTGCTCTCGGGAACGTGGATCACCGGGCGCGAGAGGTCCCGTGCAAGGCCGGATGGCTGGGGCTTCCGGATCACCAGGTCCTTGGCCGCCAGGTAGCCCACGATCTCGTCCACCGACTGTCCCATTACCAGGATGCGGGAGAAGGGGGTCTTTTCGAGCTGCTCTTCCACCTCCTCGAGGGTCGCGTCTCCCGGTACCGAGATGACGGCATGACGGGGCACCATGACATCCACGACGCGCAGCTCCCCGAACTGGATGGCGCGGCTCGCGATGGTCCCGGCACCCGGGTGCAGGCTGCCCGTCTTGGCGGCATCCTCCACCATCGACAGCAGCTCATCCGAGGAGAGCCGCGCCTCCGTGAAGCTGGTCCGGTCACCGAACAGCTTCAGGACGGCGTTGGAGCTGGCGGCCAGGAACCGCACCGCCGGACCCGAGATCTTTGAGAGTCTCAGGAGAGGGGAGGCGATCAGGCGGGCATAGGCGTCCGGAGCCCGCATGGCCAGGGACTTGGGGACCAGCTCTCCGATCACGATGGAGAGGTAGGAGATGGAGAGCACGACCGAACCGACGGCGATCTCTTCCGCGTACGGACGCATCCAGGCCACAGTCTGGAACAGGGGAATGAGGTGGACGGCGAGGGTGGACCCGCCGAAGGCCCCCGCGGTGGTTCCGATGACGGTGATGCCCACCTGGACCGTCGCCAGGAAGCGCTCGGGGTTGTCGCGAAGGGCCTGGGCCGATCTCGCCCACCCCACGCGGCGCTCCACCAGCTCCTGGAGCCGCGTACGCCGGATCGAGACGATGGCGATCTCGGCCCCGGCGAAGGCCCCGTTCAGAAGGATCAGGACGATGATGATGAGGGCTTCGAGGGAAATGGCGGCCTCCTGAGGGTTTCCGGGGATGCGTGGGGGACGATCGAGGACGTTGCCGGCTCAAGGTCCGCATCCACCCACCAGGGCGGTCGCGAACCGGTGGAACCGGTCGCTCATCTCCTCCGGGCTCGGTTTCGCGCGCCCGTCCATCCAGCCCGCCATCATCCCATACATGCCCCCGGCGATGAACTGGACCAAGTCCTCGGGGACTGTGCCAGAGAACAGGACCTTGAGGTCCTCCCGCACCAGCTCCAGCAGCATCTGCTGGAAACGGCGCTGGATCATCAGGCCGCTGTGCCGGCCGATCATCGCCCGGAAGACCCCGCGCTGTTCCTGCACGTGGGCGAAGAGAAAGTGCCGGAAGCCGAAGGCCTCGCCGGTTGTCTTGCGCGACTGCTGCTGCAGATCGCGCATGGCTCCCTGGAGATGGTCGAGCCCCTGCAGGAGCAGGTCCTCCTTGCCCTGGAAGTGGGTGTAGAAGGTGGAGCGGCCCACATTGGCGCGGTCCAGGATGTCCTGCACCGTGAGGTCCTCGAAGCCCTTCTCCTGGACGAGGGCCAGGAGCGCCTCCGTCAGGAGCTTCCGGGTCTTCTGGATGCGGCGGTCCTCCTTCTTGGCGTCCACCAGGGCCTCCTTTCCGCACAACGGCGGCCGGAATGTCCGGTACGGCACAGGGGCGGCCTCGATGTCAGGGGCCCCAAGGCTATCGAACATTATGTTCGATACCGGACATGGATCCATTAATCCACGATCGTCCCGGAGGTTCAACCCCATGCATCGCTCCCTTCCCCCATCGCCCCTCTTCGAGCTGCGGCGGGTCAGCCGCCACTACGAGACGCCCTCGGGAACCGTCCGCGCCCTGGACGGCCTCGACTGCACCATCCACGCGGGCGAGTTCGTGGGCATCATCGGCCGCTCGGGCAGTGGCAAGTCCACCTTGCTCAACGTGCTCACGGGCATCGACCATCCCACCTCCGGCAACGTCCGTGTCGCAGGCACGGAGCTGCAGCGCCTCTCGGAGGGCGAGCTGGCCCGGTGGAGAGGCCGGAATGTGGGGGTGGTCTTCCAGTTCTTCCAGCTGCTGCCCACCCTCACCGTGGCCGAGAACGTGGCACTGCCCATGGATTTCTGCGGGACCTATCCACCCAGGCTGCGGCGTACCCGAGCCCTGGAGTTGCTGGAGCGGGTGGGCATCGCCGACCAGGCGGACAAGCTGCCGCTTGCCCTGTCGGGCGGGCAGCAGCAGCGCGTCGCCATCGCGCGGGCCTTGGCCAACAACCCCTTGCTCCTGGTGGCGGACGAGCCGACAGGCAATCTGGATTCCCACACGGCCCAGGCCGTGTGGGACCTCTTCGCCAGCCTGTCCGCGGAGGGCACCACCGTGGTGGTCGTGACCCACGACCCCGGCGTGGCCCGCTGGACCCGGCGCGTGATCCGCCTGGAGGACGGCCGGATCGTGTCCGATGGCCACCTGGCGGGTCTCCAGACCCAGGAGATTGTGCAGGAGGCCGTCCATGCGTAGCCCCCGCTGGAAGAAGATCTGGCGCGACCTCTGGGAGGGCCGCGGCCGGATGGCCCTGATGATCGCAGCCCTCGCCATCAGTCTCTTCGCGCTGGGATCCACCCTGGGCGCCTTCGGGATCCTTTCGCGGGAGCTGACCCAGGCGTACCTGGGCACGCATCCCGCCGAAGCCACCCTCGAGACGACCCACGTGACGCCCGGACTCATCGATCAGGTCCAGCACCTGCCTGGGGTGCGGACGGCCGAGGCGCGCTCCACCCTCCGGGCCCGGATCAAGGTCGGGAATGACTGGCGGACGCTCCTCCTCTTCGTGGTGCCGGATTTCGAGGGGATGAAGCTCTCCACCTTCGACCGCATGGAAGGCGCTTGGCCGCCTCCCGCGGGAACCATGCTGGTGGAGCACATGGCCCTGCCGCTCCTTCCGGGCCGCATCCTCTTGGTGAAGTCTCCCCACGGAGAACCCAAGGAACTCGCGGTCTCCGGGGTGGTCTGGGATTCCGCCCTGGCCCCGGCGGCCATGGAACAGACGGTGTGGGGCTACATCACGCCCGAGACCCTCGCCTACCTTGGGGAGACGGAGGGCCTGGACGAGGTGAAGCTCGCCGTGGCCGGGCCGGACATCGAGGGCACCGCCCAGAACGTCGCCGCCTGGCTCCAGGAGCAGGGACATCCCGTGCGGGAGATCCAGGTTCCGCCGCCCGGGCAGCACCCCCACCAGGGGCAGATGCGAGCGGTGATGCTCATGTTCAATGTCTTCTCGTTCTTCGCGCTCCTGCTGAGCGGCGTGCTGGTGGGGAACACCGTGGCCGCCCTCATGGCCCGCCAGGTCCGGGAGATCGGGATCCTCAAGACCCTGGGCGCGGGCCGGGGCGCGATCACGCGGCTCTACGTGACCATGATGCTGGTGCTGGGCGCCGCCGCGTGGATCCTGGCCTTCCCGCCCACCCTCGCCATCGCCCAGGTCCTGGCACGTACCGCGGCGGAGAACCTCAACCTCCGCATCGCCAGCACGGCGATCCCCTGGTGGGCCCTGGCGGCACAGGCCCTTGCGGCGCTCCTGGTGCCGGTCCTCGCCGCCGCGTGGCCGGTGCTCAAGGCGGTCCGCATCCCCGTCCAGCAGGCCTTGCACGACACGGGCACCCAGCCCGAGGCCTTCGGGTCCCGCGGCCTGGACGCCTGGCTGGGGCGCTTGCGCAACCTGAATCCCCTGGCCCTCCTGGGCCTGCGGAACAGCTTCCGGAAGCGGGGCCGCCTCCTCCTCACCCTGGGGCTGCTGGCCGGAGGCGGCGCCATGTTCATGACGGGCCTCAACTTCTCGAAGGCCTGGAACCTGCGCCTAGCCGAGATCCAGGTGGCCCGGAAGTACGATGCCACCCTCCGCTTCCAGCGCCCCGAACCCATCGAGAAGATCCTCGCGGCCACCTCGTCGGTCCCCGGGGTGGCCCAGGCGGAGGCCTGGGGGTTGGCCGTCGCGGCCTGGGGAGAAGGCCCGGGCGTCCCCGTGGTGCACACCTATCCGGACAAGGGACACGGCAGCTTCCAGGTCATGGGGCTCCCGCCGGAGTCGCGGCTCGTGGACTTCCCCCTGCTGGATGGCCGCTGGCTTCGGGATGGGGATGAGGGTGCCGTGGTGCTCAACCACGTCGCCGCTTCCAACATCCCCGGGGTTCGCGTGGGGAGCACCGTCACGATCTCCATGGATGGCGTGCCCCACACCTGGCGAGTGGTGGGTCTCGTCCGGGAGCTGGGATCGCCCGCCACGGCCTACGTGCCCCTCAGCGCATTCGCCCGGATCACGGGCATGGGGAGCCGGGCCCGGATCCTGGCCCTGAGCACCTCGGCCCGGAGCGCCGAGGAGAGGGCCTCGATCCTGCGCCGCGCCGAATCGTCCCTGCAGGAAGCAGGCCTGGGCATCGACGTCGCCGTGCCGGTCTCCATGGTGCGCACCGCCATGAGCGAGCACATGTCCGTGCTCCTGGGCCTGATCCTGGGCCTCTCGGGGCTCATGACGGTGGTGGGCGTGCTGGGACTGGCCGCCACCCTGGGCATCAACGTCCTGGAGCGGACCCGCGAGCTGGGCGTCATGCGCACCTGTCTCTTATACACATCTGACGCTGCCGACGAATAGAGAGGTGTA
>CAYZND010000046.1:0-15213 GCA_964479495.1 uncultured Mesoterricola sp. | reverse complement strand
ATGCTGCTGGCCGCAGGCCTCACGGCGGAGGATGCCCGGGACTGGAGCAACTGCGGGTGCGTGGTGCCCCACTCCCGCAAGGTCAACGAGTGGACCTCGGCCGCCAACATCAACCTGGGCTCGGCCCTGGAGTTCGCCCTGAACGACGGTCGGTGCCGCCTGGACGATCGGCGCCTGGGCCTGTCCACGGGGGATCCGACGACCTTCCCGAGCTTCGAGGCCGTGAAGCGCGCCTTCCTCGACCAGCTCGCCTACCTGGTGAAGCAGGCCTCCATCGCCACCGTCATCGCCCAGCAGGTCCACGCCGAGATGGCCCCCAGGCCCTTCCTGTCGCTCCTGGTGGAAGGCTGCCTGGAGCGGGGGCGGGACCTCTCTTCGGGCGGCGCGAAGTACAACGTGGGCGCCGTGCTCACGGGCATCGGCCTGGCGGACGCGGCCAACGCGCTGGAGGCCGTGCACACCCTGGTCTTCGAGCACCGCGTCGTCTCCATGAAGACGCTCTGCGAGGCCCTGGACAAGGACTGGGCGGGTTTCGAGGACCTGCGGGCCCTGGCCCTGAAGTGCTCGAAATACGGCAACGACGAAGGGCGGGTGGACCGCCTGGCGGTGGAGATCAGCGACTTCTACCACCGCGAGATCCACGCCCGGAAGGACTTCTTCGGCGCCCCCTTCAACAGCGCCTTCATGGGCATCTCCAACTACGTGCCCGCGGGTTCCGTGGTGGGCGCCACGCCCGATGGCCGCAGGGCGAAGAGCCCGCTGACGGAAGGCTGCGCGGCCCACGCGGGGACCGATGCCGTCAGTCCCACGGCGCTCATGAAGTCGGCCGCGAAGATCAACCACGAGAGCCACGCGGGCGGCACGCTGCTGAACGTCAAGTTCACGCCCGGCGCCCTCAAGACCGACCGGGATCTGGCCAACATGGCCTCCCTCATCCGCGCCTACTTCGAGCTGGGGGCCTTCCACGTGCAGTTCAACGTGCTCTCCGCGGATACCCTCCGGGCCGCCCAGGCCCACCCCGAGGAGCACCAGGACCTGCTGGTCCGCGTGGCGGGCTACAGCGCGCGGTTCGTAACGCTGTCGAAGGAGGTGCAGGACGCCATCCTCGAGCGCACGGCGTACGAGCATGTCTGAGGCGGACGCCCCGGGACCGAGCGGCGTCCTCTTCGATGTGCAGCGGTGGTCCACGGAGGATGGCCCCGGCATCCGCACGACGGTCTTCTTCAAGGGCTGTCCGCTGCGGTGCGCCTGGTGCTGCAACCCCGAGTCCTGGTCCCCCCGGCCGGAGCTGGGGCTCTTTCCGGAGCGCTGCCGGGGGTGCGATGCCTGCGTGACGGCGTGCCCGCGGGACCTCGCACGCCCGGCCCGGGAGCCGCGTTCGGCGTGCGAGGACCTGGGCGCCTGCGTGGCGGCCTGTCCCCATGGGGCGCGGCAGATCTTTGGACAGGCGTGGACCGTCGAGGCGCTCCTGGCCCACATCGAGCGGGACCGGGTCTTCCACCGGCGCTCCGGGGGTGGCGTCACCTTCTCCGGGGGCGAGGCCACGGCCCAGCCGGAGTTCCTGCGCCATCTCGCGGAGCGCCTGCGGGAATGGGGTGTCCACCTGGCCCTGGAGACCTGCGGGCACTTCGCGTGGGAGGAGAACGCGGCCGCACTGGCCTGCATGAACCTCGTCTACCTGGACCTGAAGCACATGGATGACGCTGAGCACCGGCGCTGGACGGGCGTGGGCACGGCCCTCATCCACGCCAACGCCCGGCGGCTCCGCCAGGCGGGCATCCCCCTGATCCTGCGCCTGCCGCTCATCCCCGGCGTCAACGACGACGCGGAGAACCTTCGGCGCATGGCCGCCTTCGCCGCGGAGCTGGAGAGCCCCGTGGAGGTGCTCCCCTGCCATGCCCTGGGTGTGGCGAAGCACCAGGCCATCGGCGCGGAGCCACCCTTGCGGGACCTGAAGCCCCCGGACCCGGCGCGGGTCGCGCAGGTGCAGGAAGCCCTGCGCGGCTCCGGCGCGCGGATCCTTGGCTGACCGGGGGCATCCACAGTACGCTTCAGGCCTATGAAGCGCATCGCGTTGATGACGAACCGGCGGGATCCGAAGCTGGGCGAGATCCTCATCAAGGACCTGGAGGAGGTCCTGGGGGGCCGGGCGGAGATCCGGGGCGTCTTCTTCGAGGACCTGAAGCCGAAGGAACTGATCGAGGCGGACGCGGTGCTGGTGACGATCCCCAGCAAGGCCCTGGAGGTGCGCACCCACGTGGCCGAAGCCCGGCGCATCCTGGTCATGCAGCGCACCATCCGGGCCGAGGACGCCGTGCGCATCTCCGCCATCCCCGCGGGCACCAAGGTGCTCGTGGTGAACAACCTGCCGGAGACCACCATGGAGATGGTGGCCCTGCTCCAGCAGATGGAGTTCAACCACCTGGAGTTCATCCCCTTCGAGGAGGGCATGGACCTGGGAGACATCCCCGTGGCCATCACCCCGGGGGAGACGGGCCGGGTGCCGGAGAGCATCCCCAAGGTGATCGACGTGGGCCATCGGCGCATCGACATCTCCACCTTCATCGAGCTCATCGGCCGGCTGCGCATCACGGACCGCGAGGTGGACCGGAGGCTCTACCGCTACTCCGAGAACAACGTGAACCTGGACATGGGCGTGAACCGCCAGTACCGCGAGCTCTTCGTCAAGAACACGGAGCTGGACACGGTCATCAACCTGGCCCACGAAGGCATCCTGCTGCTGAACGCCAAGGGGCGCATCGCCCTCTACAACCAGCCCCTGGCGGAGATGCTGAGCATCACCAAGGACCTCACGGGCGCGGCGCTGACGGTCTTCCCGCCGGAGGTGCAGGAGGCCCTGGCCCAGGACCAGAGCCTGCTGGAGTACAAGGGCCGCTCCCTGATCGTGACCCGGGAGGAGATCGCCCACTTCGGCGTGCTGGAGGGCACCTGCTTCAACGTGCAGGAGGTGACCTACATCCGCCAGCTGGAGCAAAACCTCAGCCGCAAGCTGCGGGAGAAGGGCCTCACGGCCCGCTATACCTTCGCCGACGTGAAGACCTGGTCCCCCCGGATGCGCGCGTGCCTCGAGCTGGCCCGGCGCATCGCCAAGTCGGACTTCACGGTGCTGATCACCGGCGAGAGCGGCACGGGCAAGGAGCTCATCGCCCAGTCCATCCACAACGAGTCCCCCCGCAACATCCAGCCCTTCGTGGCGGTGAACTGCGCGGCGGTGCCGGAGAACCTGCTGGAGAGCGAGCTCTTCGGGTACGAGGGCGGCTCCTTCACGGGGGCCCTGAAGGAAGGGAAGGCGGGGCTCTTCGAGCAGGCGAACAATGGCACGGTGTTCCTGGACGAGATCGGGGACATGCCGCTCATGCTGCAGGCCAAGCTGCTGCGGGTGCTCCAGGAGCGCCAGGTCATGCGTGTGGGCAGCCAACGCCTCATCAGCGTGAACGTCCGCGTGCTCGCCGCCACCAACCACAACCTGCAGGAGCGCATTCGCGTCGGTCAGTTCCGCCAGGACCTCTACTACCGCCTGAACGCGCTGTCCCTTGTGGTACCGCCCCTGCGGGAGCGGCCCGAGGACATCTTCCCCCTGCTGCGCCACTTCCTGGATGAGCAGCGGCCCGGGGAGCTGCCCTTCGCGCCGGAAGCCCGGGACGCGCTGCAGCGCTATGGCTGGCCCGGCAACATCCGGGAGCTGGGCAACGTGGCCAACCACCTGTCCCTCATGGCCGACGACCGGGTGACCCTGAACCTGTTGCCCCACTACCTGATGGGCGCGGAGGAGGCCTTTCCCCGGGAGGAGGCCCTGCTGGAGGCCCGATGCGGGCTGGAGCGGGCCCGGGCGGTGCTGGGTGTGCTGGCGGACTTTGCCGCGCGCGGCCTGAAGGCGGGCCGCAAGAGCATCGAGGAGGCCCTGCGGGCGCGCGGGCAGAGCTGGACCGAAGCGGAGGTGCGGACGGTGCTGGGACTCCTGGCGGAAGCGGAGCTGATCACCTCCAAGGTGGGGCGCCAGGGCAGCGAGCTGACCCTGCGGGGCCAACGCTTCCTCAATAGGTCGTCCAATGGGTTGGACATCTAACCAATAGAGCCTATGGATAACCCGGAAAGAGATCCTGCGGATTCCCTCTGGGCGATGGAATCCCACCTCAAAGGAGCCTGGGGCGCGGCTTTGGGCGAGTGTGGGGGAAAAGGATGTTGAGATTGGCATGACCTTCGCTTTGTAGAAGGCGGCTTCCCATGCCGGACGCACCTCCTGTCGTCCGTGCGATCCGATGCTCGGGTTCGTGGAGCCTTCCATCGCGCGAAAACCCGCGGAGTCCCCTCCGCGGCGAAGCCTTGTCCTTGTTTTCCAGGAGCAGCCCATGCCGCAGAACACCATCGTCCTCGGAGTCATCGGCGCCGACTGCCACGCCGTCGGCAACAAGATCCTCGAGCGCATCTTCACGGAGGAAGGCTTCCGGGTCGTGAACCTGGGCGTCATGGTCTCCCAGGATGAGTTCATCGACGCCGCCATCGAGACGGGCGCCAGGGCCATCCTGGTGTCCTCCCTCTACGGGCAGGGCGAGCTGGACTGCGACGGCCTGCGGGACCGCTGCGTGGAGCGCGGCCTGGAGGACATCCTGCTCTACGTGGGCGGGAACCTGGTCATTGGCAAGATCGACTACGACGAGACCGAAGCCAAGTTCAAGGCCATGGGCTACAACCGCGTCTTCCGGCCCTCCGTGGACCTCCACGAGGTGGCCCAGCTTCTCCGGAACGACCTCGCCGCCTGAGCCGGGACCCCGACCATGGACACCGTCACCTCCATCGACATCGGCTCCACCTGGACCAAGGGCGCCCGCTTCCGCGTGAAGGACGGCCGCCTGATCCCGGTGTGCCGGGAGGTGGTGCCCACGACCGTGGACCATCTGGCGGAGGGCTTCTTCGGGCTGCTGAGTCGGCTCAAGGGACCCAAGGGGGCGCCGGTCTACTTCTCGTCTTCCGCGAAAGGTGGCCTGGCCATCGCGGCGCTGGGCATCGTGCCCGAGCTGACCCTGAAGGCCGCGAAGCTCACGGCGCTGTCGGCCGGCGGGAGGATCACCTCCGTCTTCCCCTACAAGCTCTCGAAGCGGCATCTCGAGGAGCTGGAGCAGGCCAACCCCGACATCATCCTCTTCAGCGGCGGCACCGACGGCGGCAACGAGACCTACGTCCTGCACAACCTGGCCATGCTCAAGAGCCTCGCCATCCGGCCCGTGGTGATCTACGCGGGGAACGAGGTCCTGGCCGACCAGGTCTGCGAGGAGCTGAGCGCTGCCGGGCACACGGCCGTGGCCACGCCCAACCTCATGCCCGAGGTGGACCGCCTGGCCCCCGAGGGCGCCCGGGAGGAGATCCGCAAGGTCTTCCTGGACCGCATCGTGCACGGCAAGGGCCTCGACGAGATCGTGGCGCGCACCGGCCGGTCGCCCCTGCCCACGCCCTACGCCATGTTTTCCCTGGTGGAGGCCATGCGCCGCCACACCCCGGACTTCGGCGACTTCCTGCTCCTGGACATGGGCGGCGCCACCACGGACGTCTACTCCAGCACCATGGACCACGCCAGCGACGAGCGCATCATCCTGCGGGGCGTGAAGGACCCGGCCGTGAAGCGCACGGTGGAAGGGGACCTGGGCATGCGCGTCTCCGCCCGGGCCACGGCCAAGTCCGGCCAGGCACTGGTCGACTGGCTGCTGGGCGAGGAGCGGAAGGCAGGCTTCGAGGCCTTCCTGGACCGCATCGCCCGGGAGCCCGACTACCTGGGGGAGAGCGATGAGGAGCAGGAGTTCGACTTCATCCTGGCCTCGGCCTGCATCCACCATGCGGTGCGGCGCCACGCGGGCACCTTCAAGCGCACCTTCACCGCCAGCGGCGAGACCTTCATCCAGACGGGCAAGGATCTGCGCCACGTGACGCGGCTCATCGGCAGCGGGGGCTACCTCAGTTCCGTCCCCAGCTTCACGCCCATGGACGTGCTGCAGCCGGAGGCCGAGCGGCAGGAGACCATCGCCCTGGTGCCCCAGGCCTTCTCGTACTACCGGGACAAGGACTACCTGCTGCCCCTGCTGGGGAACCTGGTCCCCGACTTCGAGCGCGAGGCCGCCCGCGGAGCCCTCGCCGCCCTGGAACTCGTGCACGACGGACTTGCCGCGATCGCGGACTGAACGCATCTCACCCACGGAGGAGGCCCATGGCCATCCAGAACAAGAAGATCGAGAAGGACGCCTTCCTCGCGGAGCGCGCGGAGGTGCTCAAGGGCTGGCACACGGGCGCAGGCCTGGATCTGGCGGAAGGGATCGCGTATCAGCGGACCATCCCCGAAGCCAAGCGCTTCTCCACCACGCTGAAGAAGGCCGTGGCGGAGTCCCGGGTGCTCATCCAGCCCCGGGCGGGCGTGGCCCTGGTGGAAGAGCACATCGCCCTGCTCCAGTTCCTGGAGACCGAGGCGGACCTGCTGCCCTCCACCATCGACGCCTACACCCGGCAGAACCAGTACGCCGAGGCCCAGAAGGGCATCGACCGCTCCAAGGAGGCGGGCCGCTCCGTGCTCAACGGCTTCCCGGCGGTGAACCATGGCTTGTTGGAATGCCGGCGCGTCACCGAGGCCCTGACCAAGCCCGTGCAGGTGCGCCACGGGACACCGGATGCCCGGCTGCTCGGGGAGATCACACTGGCGGGTGGGTTTACCTCCTATGAAGGTGGAGGGATTTCCTACAACATCCCCTACACGAAGAAGGTGCCCCTCGAGAAGTCCATCCGCGACTGGCAGTACTGCGACCGCCTGGTGGGCATGTACGAGGAGGCCGGGATCCGCATCAACCGCGAGCCCTTCGGTCCCCTGACCGGCTCCCTGGTGCCGCCCTTCATCTCCCATAGCGTGGCCCTCATCGAGGGGCTGCTGGCGCTCGAGCAGGGCTGCCGGTGCATCACCCTCGGCTACGGCCAGCTGGGAAACCTGGTGCAGGACGTGGCGGCCATCATCTCCCTGCGGGAGCTGGCCCAGGAGTTCTTCTCCGCTGCGGGCTACCAGGGCTACGAGCTGTCCACGGTGCTCCACCAGTGGATGGGCGGCTTCCCCGAGGACGAAGCCAAGGCCTTCAGCGTCATCGCCTGGGGCGGTGCGGCCGCCACCCTGGCCCGGGCCACCAAGGTCATCGTCAAGACCCCCCACGAGGCCTCGGGCATCCCCACCAAGGAAGCCAACCTCCAGGGGCTCAAGGCCACGCGGCAGATCGTGTCCATGCTCCAGGAGCAGACCTTCACCGACATCAGCCGCCTGGCGGTGGAGGTGGAGATGATCAAGAAGGAAGTGCGCGTGGTCATGAAGAAGGTCTACGAGCTGGGCGAGGGCGACATCGCCCAGGGCGCGGTGCGGGCCTTCGAGGCGGGGGTGCTGGACGTGCCCTTCGCACCCTCCATCCACAACGCGGGCAAGCTCATGCCCGTGCGAGACAACGAAGGGGCCGTGCGGATCCTGGAGAAGGCCAAGGTGCCCATGGATCCGGACGTGGAGGCCTATCACAAGCAGAAGATCGCGCAGAGAGCCGAGTTCGAACACCGGGAACCGACGTACCAGATGCTCATCGACGACATCTACGCCGTGGGCAAGGGACGTCTTGTGGGGAGGCCACGATGAAGATCAGGCAGGCACTGTTTTCCAAGGGCGTCACGGGATTCTTCTTCGACGACCAGAAGGCCATCAAGGGCGGGCTGAAGCAGAACGGCTTCGTCTACGCCGGGCAGCCGGTGACCCCGGGCTTCGACCAGGTGCGCCAGGCGGGCGAGTCCATCTCCGTCATGCTGGTGCTGGACTCGGGCCAGGTGGCCATGGGCGACTGCGCCGCCGTGCAGTACTCGGGCACGGGCGGACGGGATCCCCTCTTCCTGGCGGACACCTACATCCCCTTCCTGGAAAAGCACATCAGGCCGCTGCTCGAAGGCAAGACCTTCGCCACGTTCACGGAAGCCGCCAAGTTCTTCGACGGCCTGGAGATCGAGGGCAAGCGCCTGCACACCGCCATCCGCTACGGCCTCAGCCAGGCCCTGCTGGACGCCCAGGCGCTCAGCACCGGCAAGCTCATGGCGGAGGTGGTGGCCGAGGAATACGGCCTGCCCATCGTGCCCGAGCGCATCCCCGTCTTCGCCCAGAGCGGCGACGACCGCTACAACAACGTGGACAAGATGATCCTCAAGCAGGCCAACGTCCTGCCCCACGCCCTCATCAACAACGTGGAGACCAAGCTGGGCCGCCAGGGCGAGATCCTGGCCGAGTACGTGGCCTACCTCTCCAAGCGCATCCAGGAGCTGCGGCCCGATGCGAGCTACGCGCCGGTCCTGCACATCGACGTCTACGGGACCATCGGGATCGCCTTCGACCACGACCCCAAGAAGATCGCCCAGTACATCCACTCCCTGGAAGCGCCCGCCAAGCCCTTCCAGCTCTACATCGAAGGCCCCGTGGACATGGGCGAGCGGGAGGCCCAGATCGACGCGCTCGCCGAGATCTGCAAGGAGCTCAAGGCCCTGGGCAGCACCGTGAAGATCGTGGCGGACGAGTGGTGCAACACCTACGAAGACGTGGTGGACTTCACGGACCGGAAGAGCTGCCACATGGTGCAGATCAAGACCCCGGACCTGGGGAGCATCCACAACATCGTGGAGAGCATCCTCTACTGCAAGCAGCACGGCATGGAGGCCTACCAGGGCGGCACCTGCAACGAGACGGACCTCTCCGCCAAGGCCTGCGTCCACGTCGCCATCGCCGCCCGCGCCGAGCGTATGCTGGCCAAGCCAGGCATGGGCTTCGACGAGGGCTACATGATCGTCAACAACGAGATGGAGCGGACCCTCGCCCTGCTCAAGGCGAAGAGGAGCTGACATGGCCAAGGAATTCCGAGTTCTCTCCCCCACGGCCATCCTGGGCTACGGCTTCCCGGAGGCCTCCTTCCTGCGCGGCATGGAGGAGAATCCCGACCTCATCGCCGTGGATGCCGGCTCCACGGATCCCGGCCCCTACTACCTGGGCTCCGGCAAGTCCTTCACGGACCGCGTGGGCGTGAAGCGCGACCTGCGCTACATGATCACCCACGGCGTGAAGCGCAACATCCCCGTGGTGATCGGCACCGCCGGCGGTTCCGGTGCCCGGGAACACGTGGAGTGGTGCCGGGCCATCATCGAGGAGATCGCTGTCGAGGAGAAGCTCTCCTTCAGCATGGGCATCGTCTACGCCGACGTGCCCAAGGATCAGGTGATCCAGGCCCTCGAAGCCGGGAAGATCGTGCCCCTGGATGACATCCCTCAGCTCACGAAGGAGCAGATCGAAGGCTGTCCCCGCGTGGTGGCCCAGATGGGCACCGAGCCCCTGGCCAGGCTGTTGCAGCAGGGCTGCCAGGTGGTGCTCGCGGGCCGGTGCTACGACCCCGCCTGCTTTGCCGCCCTGCCCATCCTGAAGGGCTTCGACACGGCGCTCGCCACCCACATGGGCAAGATCCTGGAGTGTGCCGCCATCGCCGCGGACCCCGGCTCCGGCTCCGACGCGGTGCTGGGCATTCTCACCGAGGACTCCTTCATCCTGAAGGCCCTGAGCTCCGAGCGGAAGTTCACGGCCCAGTCCACGGCTGCTCATACCCTCTACGAGAAGTCCGACCCCAGCAGGCTCCCGGGCCCCGGCGGCGTCCTGGACCTCACCAACGTCACGTTCACGGAGCGGGGCGATGGCACGGTGGAGGTGAAGGGCACGAAGTTCATCCCCACGAACCCCTACATGATCAAGCTGGAGGGCGCGCTGCCCGTGGGCTTCCGCACCATCTCCATCGCGGGCACCCACGATCCCATCATGATCGAGGGCATCGACACGATCATCCGGCAGGTGCAGGAGCGGGTGGACCTGCTGCTGAAGAAGGAAGGCACCAAGGGCCAGGTCTTCATCCACACCTACGGCAAGAACGGCGTCATGGGCGAGCTGGAGAAGGGCACGTACCCGGCGCCCCACGAGCTGGGCATCGTCATCGAGGTGCTGGCGGACACCCAGGAGCAGGCCAACACCATCTGCTCCATCACCCGCTCCACCATGCTGCACTACGGCTACGCGGGCCGCATCTCCACCGCCGGGAACCTGGCCTTCCCCTTCTCGCCCTCGGACATCCCCATGGGCCAGGCTTACGAGTTCGCCATGTACCACCTGATGGAAGTGAGCGATCCGGCCGCCCCCTTCGCCAGCGAAATCATCCAGGTCGGGAGGTAGGCCATGAGGAACATCCGCGAATTCGCCAAGGTCATCCGAAGCAAGAACTCCAGCCCCTTCAAGCTGACCCTCGACATCATCTTCAAGGAGCAGGCCATCTTCGACGAGGTCCAGCGCCGCAACCTCATCAACGCCGAGGTAGTCGCCAAGGCCTACCAGCTCCCCGTGGAAGCCATCGAGAAGGTGCTCTACTTCGCCCCCGCCAAGGCGGTGAAGATCGGCCTGAAGCGTCTCATCAAGTCAGGCTCCCCGGGCGACACCGATGTCTACGGCGCCCAGCAGCACGGGCCGCTGCTGACCATCGAGCTGGATCTGTAGTCCCGATCCTGGGAGGCTCCCCATGCTGAACATGCCCATCAAGGAATGCCTGCGGATGGCCATCTACTATGCGCCCCGGGGCCGCATGCGGCTCTATGCGCTGGCGGGGGAGCTCTCGCAGAAGTACCTCTACCCGACGGATCTCCTCATCGGGATCATCGGCGCGGAAGGCTCCGGGAAGTCCACCCTCATCAAGGGGCTCTTCCCGGGGCTCGAGCTCACCAACGATGACGAGGGCATCAACAAGCGCTCGGCGCCCATCTTCGACTTCAGCGAAGGGGACTACTTCTCAGGCCACACCTTCCACATCGACGTGCGCTACGAACTGGCCTTCCACCAGCTCCACGAGATCGTGGAGGCCGTGCGGACGGTGCTGACCGCTCGGCGGCGGGTCATCGTGGAGCACTTCGACCTGATCTACCGCATGCTGGGCTTCAACGCCCAGATCATCTTCGGCATCGGCGAGGAGGTGCGAGTCTACCGGCCCTCGGTGTTCGGCCCCTCCCCCCTCAAGATCAAGAAAGTGGCCGACGACAACCTGAAGTTCCGCCTCATGGCCCACTCCGCTGAGGACATTGTGGGCAAGCTTCTGAAGGACGACTACGGCATCGACCTGGGGAACCAGCATTCGGATGTCCGTCACGGCTTCATCATCGGCTTCAACGAGAAGCCCGCCATCGACCTGGAGGAGCTGGAGGCCAAGGCCCTGGCGGTGATCCGCAAGGACATCCCCATCGCCCCCTCGGACGGGGACTTCATCCTGATGGGCGACGAGCTGTTCCACTGCACGGGCAAGCGCATCCACGTGAAGCGCTCCTCCCACATCGAGAACTTCCGCCTGATGAAGGACTACAAGTACGATCCGGCGTCCAGGAAATACCTGCTGGTGGGCATCGTGGGCGAGGAGGCCATCGAGATCTTCGACGAGCTTCCGCCCGTCTCCGCGGGCATCCGGGACTTCGACCTGCACTGAGTTTTGGAACCACCGATGATGGATTTAGCCACGAAGACACACGAAGGCGCCCTCCGGGCGCACACGAAGTGTCTAGGGTCTCTATTCGAAAATCCAGCATTCCGGCCCGCCCGCTTCGCGGGGTGCTTGGCAAGGCCAAGCACGTTCTTTGAGGCGCAGAGCCTGGCTGCACACTCGCGTGGATCCAGGCCCTGCAACTCCAGGAACCAGGCCGGAGTGCAGTCTCGGATATGCGTTGCTTTTCTTCGTGTGTCTTCGTGTAGGCTTGCGCAGCAAGCCCTTCGTGGCTCAATGTCTTTTGCATTCCGAGGTCATCCATGAAACGAACGATCCCCTATGCGACCGTGGTGGAAGCGGTGGCGAAGCTCTGCATGGAGGCTTCCTGCGTCCTGCCTTCCGATGTCTACAAGGCCCTTGAAGCAGGGCAGAAGGACGAGATCTCACCCCTCGGGAAGTCCATCCTGGCAAAGCTGGTAGAGAACGCCGACATCGCGAGGAAGCAGAACATCCCCATCTGCCAGGACACGGGCGTGGCGGTGTTCTTCGTGGAGCTGGGCGAGGACGTGTCCATCGAGGGCGGCGCCCTGAAGGCGGCCATCCACGAAGGCACCGAGATCGGCTACCGGGAGGGCTACCTGCGCAAGTCCCTGGTGCGGGACCCGCTCTTCGACAGGGTGAACACCAAGACGAACACGCCGGCGGTGATCCACATCGAGCTGGTGCCTGGCGACGGCCTTCACATCACCCACGCGCCCAAGGGCGGCGGCTCCGAGAACATGAGCGCCCTGGCCATGCTGAAGCCCCTGCTGGGCAAGAAGGCCGTCACCGAGTTCGTGGTGGAGACCGTGCGCAAGGCGGGCGGGAACCCGTGCCCGCCGGTGGTGGTGGGCGTGGGCCTGGGCGGCAACTTCGAGGTGGCGCCCTACCTCGCCAAGAAGGCCCTCCTGCGCGAGGTGGGCAGCGTGCACCCGAATCCCGTCTATGCCGAGTACGAGAAGGAGCTGCTGGAGGCTGTGAACGCCACCGGCGTGGGTCCCGAAGGCCTGGGCGGGCGTTTCACCGCCATGGCAGTGCACATCGAGACCCACCCCTGCCACATCGCCTCGCTGCCGGTGGCCGTCAACCTCAACTGCCACGCGGCGCGCCACGCCTCGATCACGCTCTGAAGGGGAACGCCATGAAGGAGATCCGCACGCCGCTCACCCCCGAGGTCATCGACACCCTGAAGGCCGGGGACGAGGTCCTGCTCACGGGCGTCATCTACACCGCCCGCGACGTGGTCCACCAGCGCCTCTGCGCCCTCATCGAGAAGGGCGAGGCCCTGCCCATCGAGCTGAAGGGCAACCTCATCTACTTCGCCGGTCCCACGCCCACGCCGCCGGGACGCCCCGTAGGCAGTGCCGGCCCCACCACCAGTGGCCGCATGGACGCCTTCTCACCCACCCTCATCCGGCACGGCCTCAGCGGCATGATCGGCAAGGGCAACCGCTCCAAGGAAGTGGTGGATGCCATGAAGGAACGGGGCGCGGTCTACTTCGCCGCCATCGGCGGGGCAGGGGCCCTCATCGCCCAGCGCATTACCGCCTCCGAGGTGGTGGCCTACGAGGACCTGGGCCCCGAGGCCATCTACCGCATGACCGTGGAGGCGCTGCCCCTCATCGTGGCCATCGACCGCCAGGGCGGGAATCTCTACGAGTCGGGACCGGCCACCTACGCCCGGCAGGGGTGACGCCGCCCTCTCCATGCTTGCGCTCGGCCCGGCATACCCTATCTTGAAGCCACGGTGGAGGTTCAATGGCGGGCTGGCTGCGTTCTGTGCTCTGGACCCTGTCCCTGGCCACCCTGCTCCCTGCCCAGTCGCTGAACATCTACTGCGAGGACGCGCCCCCCAACCAATTCGTGGGACCGGACGGCCAGCTCACGGGTATGTGTGTCGAGCTGGTCCGGGAGATCCAGCGGCGCGCGGGCAACACCGACCCGATCCAGGTGGTGCCCTGGGCGCGCGGCTACGAGGAGGTCCGGAACAAGCCCAACACGGTGCTGTTCACCATGGCCCGCACCGCCCAGCGGAACGACGCCTTCCAGTGGGTCGGTCCCATCCTGGAGCTGAGCTTCTCCTTCTACGTGCGCTCGGATTCTCCGCTGAAGATCGCGAGTCTTGAGGATGCCAAGCGGCTCACCGGCATCGGCGTCTACACCAACGACGTCCGGGACCAGGTCCTGACCCAGGCCGGCTTCACGAACCTGGAGCGGACCAACAACAACATCCAGAACTTCAAGAAGCTCATGAGCGGACGCCTGGATGCCTACGCGGGCTCGTCCATCTCCATCGATGGGGAATCGAAGGACGCCGGCTACAAGGCCTCGGACGTGAAGAGCACCTTCACGTTCCTCAAGGTCCAGCTCTACGTCGCCCTGTCGAAGGGCACCCCGAAGGCGGTCGTGCAGGCGTGGTCCAGCGCCTTTGCAGCCATGCAGAAGGACGGAACCTTCCTGAAGATCCACCGGAAGTACTACCCGACGGCGCCGCTTCCAGGGAAGGCGATCACGGCTTTCTGAGCACCCTCCTCCTCTGTGTTCCTGAGTGGCGAGGAATAGTCACGTGGGAACCTTCGTCTGCCGATGGGGCAGGGAACGAGAGATTCCGGAGGCGACATGCGGAAGCTCGGCTTGGCCATCCTGCTCCTTCTCGGATTGACGATCCCCCTGGTGGGTCAGGGGCTGGCCCTCTAGTGCGAGGACGACCCGCCGAACCAGTTCCTGGGTCCCGACGGCCAGCTCACGGGACTGACCGTGGAAATCACGAAGGAGATCCAGAGACGCATCGGCAATCGGGACCCCATCCAGCTGGTGCCTTGGGCGCGGGGCTACGACGAGGCCCTGAACCGGCCCAACACCGTGCTGTTCTCGGTGTCCCGGACGGCGGAGCGCAATCCACGGTTCCACTGGGTCGGTCCCATCCTCGAGATGACCTTCAGCTTCTACACGCGGGCGGATGCCAAGGTCATAATCAAGAACCTCGGGGACGCCAAGAAGCTCAACCGGATCGGCGTCTACCACAACGATGTGCGGGATACCTTCCTCACCCAGGCCGGCTTCAGGAACCTGGATCGCACCAACAACAACATCCAGAATTTCAAGAAGCTGATGTCGGGAAGGATTGATGCCTATGCCTCCTCGCCCATCCAGATCGAGGACGAGGCCCGGGCGGCCGGCTACAAGGGCTCGGACGTGAAGGAGGTCTTCGCCTTCATGCGGGTCCAGCTGTACATCGTCCTGTCCCTTGGAACCCCGGATGCCGTGATCCAGGACTGGTCCAGCGCCTTCGCGGCCATGCAGAAGGATGGTTCCTACCTGGCCCTCTTCCGGCGGTATTATCCGAAGTTGCCGCTGCCAGGGAGAGCCATCGCCGACTTCTGAGGCGGTTCAGGCCTTGCTCGAATGCACGTCGGATGTCATGCCCAGCATCCGGTCGATCTCGGCCTCGGCTTCCAGCCAGTCCCGGGCCGGGTCACCCCCGTGGAAGCCACGACGTTCGGCGCGGTAGTAGGCGGCATCCCGGATCATGTGGTGGCGCAGTTCCGGGGAGACGGAAACGCCTTCCTGAACGATGGACGCAAAGGCAGATGATGCTCCTGCACCGGCGCGAAGG
>CAYZND010000045.1:0-15361 GCA_964479495.1 uncultured Mesoterricola sp. | reverse complement strand
TCCACCCAGGCAGGCACCAGCTCGGTCGCCCTGCCCTGCCTGCAGACATGGAACGCGGAGCTGACCCGGGATGCATCCAGGTTCAGCTCCACGGTCTGGGCTGTCGAGGGCACCATGGACACGAATCCGGCCGCCGGGTAGACATGGCCGGAGGTTCCGATGGCCGCGAAGTGGCTGCAGCGCTCCAGCGCGTCTCCAATCCGGTCCAGCTCGAGGGGCATCTCGCCAAACCAGACGATATGAGGGCGCAGCCTTCCCAGCCGGCGACAGGATGGGCATGCACTCTCGGGTGTGATGTCATCCTCCCATGGGGATACCTTCCCGCAGGCAAGGCACCGCGCCTTGAGCAGCTCGCCGTGCATGTGGATCAGGTTCGCGCTTCCAGCCCTGTCATGCAGGTCGTCCACGTTCTGGGTCACAAGCAGCAGCTCGCCCGGCCATTCCCTCTCGAGCCTCGCCAGCGCGTGATGCGCTGCGTTCGGCGCCACGGCGCCGAGCTGACGGCGACGCTCGTTGTAGAAGCGTTGCACCAGGTCCGGATCCCGAACGAAGGCCTCCGGGGTGGCCACGTCCTCCACCCGATGGTTCTCCCATAGGCCGTCCGCCGCCCGGAAGGTCCGAAGACCCGACTCCGCGGAGATCCCAGCCCCCGTGAGGATCACGATCAGGGGGCGGGACGCTCGCGGCGGTGCCATGGAAGCCGGGCTAGAGCATCAAGCGGTCCAGCTGGTCTGGGCGGTTCCGCCAGTCCTCCTGGACCTTCACGTGCAGTTCCAGGCGCACCGGCCGCTGCAGCAGCTTCTTCAGCTCCCGCTGCGCGCTCTGCCGGATGTCGCGGATCATCCCACCGCCACTGCCGAGCAGGATCTTTCGGTGGTTGGACCGCTCGACGAGGATCTGCGCCTGGATGAACGTACCGCCCTCCTCCAGATCCTCAGGGTATTCCTCGCCGCCGGATTCGATCCAGCGCTCGATGGTCACGGCCACGCCATGCGGCACTTCCTCGCGGGTCTTGCGCAGCACCTTCTCCCGGATGAACTCCATGGCCATGCCACGCTCGGTCTGGTCCGTGAACGTATCGTCCTCGAAGCGCCAATCGCCCTGAGGGGCGTCGCGCTCCAGAATCCCCCAGAGGGGCTCCAGGTTCTGCCCCAGCTTGGCCCCCACGGGGATGATCTCGCGGAAGCTCAGCAGGTCCTTGTACTGAGCGATCTTCTCCAGCAGCCGCCCCTTGGAGAGCAGATCGATCTTGCTCAAGACCAGGTAGACCGGCTGCCGGGCCTGCTTCAGGCGCTTGGCCAGGTCCCGCTCGCCGGGTCCCAGGAACCCGTCTGCGTCCACGACCCACAGCAGCAGATCCGCCTCCACCAGCGCGGTTTCCACGTGCTTGAGCATCCGCTGGTTGAGGACGTGCTTGGCTTCGTGGATGCCCGGCGTGTCCAGGAACGCCAGCTGCACCTGACCCCGGTTAACGACACCCAGGATCCGGCCGCGGGTGGTCTGGGGCGTCTGGCTCACCGCAGCCAGCTTCTCCCCCACCAGGGCGTTCAGGAGGGTGGACTTCCCAGAGTTGGGCAGGCCGATGATGGCTACAGTGGCGTAGTTAGCCACGGTGGATGCTCCGCTTGGCCTCTCGGATGAAGCGGACCAGATAGGCGACTTCGGCGAGGTGGCCGAGTTCCTGTTCGACGCGCTTGAGGGCGTCCTCCCGCAGCAGGTTCATGTGGAAGAGGATGCGGTGCGCCTTGGAGAGCCCTTCGATGCTTTCCTCGGCAAAGCCCTTCCGGCGCAGGCCGATGGTGTTCACACCATAGCTCTTGGTGTCCCGGGCCCCCACGGTCTTCATGTAGGGGAGGACATCCATGGTAGCCACGGTGAACCCGCCCATGAAGGCGTGGTCGCCCACCCGGCAGAACTGGTGGACGGCGGAGAAGGCGCCGATGGTGCAGCCGTCACCGACGTGCACATGGCCGGCCAGGGTCCCGTTGTTGGCGAAGATGTTCTTGTTCCCCACATGGCAGTCATGACCGATGTGGGAGCCCACCATGAAGAGGCTGTCGTCCCCGATGGTGGTGAGGCCACCGCCACCTTCGGTGCCCCGGTGGAAGGTGGTGGACTCGCGGATCACGTTGCGGTTTCCCACCTTGAGGCGGGTGGGTGCACCCTTGAACTTAAGGTCCTGGGGGCCCATGCCCAGCGTGACATGGGGGTGGATGTCGTTCTCTTCGCCGATCTCCGTGTGGGGACCGATGACGATGTGGCTGCGAAGCAGCGTGCCAGCGCCGATCTTGGAACTCCCCTCCACGACACAGAAGGGTCCGATGACGACACCATCGGCGATCTCAGCGTCCTTGCTGATGACGGAGGAAGGGTGGATCTCGATGCTCATTTGGCTTCATCCTGGGAAAGGTCCATCAACATGGACATGAACTCGGCTTCGGCGACCTTCTGGCCATCTACGAAGGCTTCACCGCGCATCTTGCAGATCTTCGGCTTCATGCTGATGACCTTGACCTCCATCACCAGCTGATCGCCCGGCACCACGGGCTTCCGGAACTTCACCGCGTCGATGCCCATGAAGTAGATGACCTTTTTCTCCCGCTCCTCGAACTGCTGCATGATCAGGCAGCCGCCGGTCTGAGCCATGGCCTCCACGATCAGGACCCCCGGGAACACGGGGCGCTTGGGGAAGTGGCCCTGGAAGACCTGCTCGGACATGGACACGTTCTTCAGACCGCGGATCCACTGTCCGGGCTCATAGTCCAGGATCCGGTCCACCAGCAGGATCGGGTAACGGTGGGGCAGCAGGTCCATGATCCCCTGGATATCGATGGTCTTGGCTGGTGTGGCGCTTGGTTCGGGCATGAAAATCTCCGGAAGGGCCATTTTCGCATAGCCCGCCGATCCTGTCCCGCGCCGGCTCTCAGCGGTTCGTCAAGGTCCGCTCGTAGACCTTGGCCTCCACGAACAGGTTCAGGAGCTCCGCATCGAGGTGCCCGGACTTCGCGTCCTCCTCGAGGATCGCCAGGCTGCGCGGGAGCGGCACGGCCGCCTTGTAGGGCCGATCCTGCGCCGTGAGGGCGTCGAACACATCGGAGATCGCCATGGCCCGGCTCTGGATGGGGATCTCAGGATCCGCTAGCCGTCGCGGGTACCCTCGGCCGTTGAGCCGCTCGTGATGGGCGAAGGCGATGATCGGCACATCCGCCAGGTCCCGGGTCCACGGAATCTGGCTCAGGAACTCGAAGGTGTGCGTGACATGGCTCTCGATCTCGAGACGCTCGGTGTCCGAGAGGCTGCCCTTCCGGATGCTCAGGCAGGAGAGATCCGCGGGCTCGAGAATGGCATCGAGCTGTCCGTTCCAGTGGGTGTACTGCAGCTCGATGAGCCCCCCCAGGCCATCCACCACCTCCTGGGGCAGTACGGTGGGTTCGTTGCTCTGGATGATCATGGCGATGAGACGGTTGGTCTCCTGCTCCTGATCCTCGAGGACCTGCTGCCATCGGGTCGGTTCGAAGGATTTACCGGCCAGCCAGTCCTCGTGAAGGATGTTGAAAATACGCTCCTGCTGGCGCTGCTTGAGTCGCTGCAGGATGATCTCGAGCTTGGTGGGCTCCAGCTTCTTGGACTTCACGAGCACCTGTTCCCGGACGCCGACCTTGCCGAAGTCGTGGAGGAGGCTTGCGTACCGGATCTCCCGCAGCTGGCCTTCGGTGAACAGGATGGGCCCATAGATGCCGTTGGGGGTTGCATTGATGGCCTCGGCCAGGCCCACCGTGAGCGAAGCCACCCGTCCCGAATGACCGCTGGTCACAGGATCCCGCTGCTCGATGGCGAGCACGGAGGCGTTCACGAACCCTTCAAGCAGCCGCTCGATGTCGCCCCGAAGGTTCGCGTTCTTCACGGCGACGCCCGCCTGCCCCGCCAGGCTCTCGGCCAGGGACTGGTGTTCCGCGAGGAAGGGCACGACGGGCTGGCCCTCTTCGTCCTCGTCCACCCGGTTGATGAGCTGCAGTACCCCCAGCACTTCCCCCTCCGTATCCTTGAGGGGCACCACCAGCATGGAGATCGTGCGGTAGCGTGCCTGTCGATCGAAGCTGTCGTTGAAGTGGTAGGGCGTGTCCGAGGGGATGCGGTAGACATCCTCGATGTTGAGGCACTGCCCGGTGCTCGCGACGAACCCGGCCATGGAGCTCGTGGAGATGGGCATCTTGAACCGGTGGTACGGCAGGCTCACCTTGGCGTTCTGCGTATGGGCGAACAGCAGTTCCTTCGAGTCCCCTTCCTCCACCACCAGGTAGAGCGAGCCGGCCTCCGCGGTCAGCAGCTGCCTGGCCTGCACAAGGATCATCTCCAGCAGCTTGTTCAGGTCCTGCTCGGAGACCAGGGCCCGGCCCACTTCATGAAGGCGCTCCATGGTCCGCCGGTCCCGCAAGCGCTGGAAGCCCGCCTCCATCAGCGCAAAGGCCCCGTCCTCCCCGGGCCAGCTCGGGCAGCTCGCCAACACGCCCTCGCCGGGCAGTCCGATCACCACATCCGCCGGACCATCCTCCGCCCAGGTGAGACTCTTCAGCATCTCCCTGCCCAAGCGGCCTTCGAGGCTGCTACGGTGCTGGGGGGGGATGGCGACGGTGAAGCGCAAAGGCAATCTCGGCGGAAAGGAACGCGAGGGGACATCAGTGTACTCAAGCCGCGCGAAAGCGCAGGTCCTCTGGCAAGGAAAAATCGAGCGTCTCGTCTGGGGTGGATTGGGCCTCGGGCGCTCGGAAGACGGGAAGGCGATCCTCCTGTCGGCCCCCCTGGCGCTCTTCCCGGGCGAAGTCGTGGAAGCTTCGATCACCTGGAAGACCCGGCACGGGGAAGGCACCGTGGCGCGCTGGGTGACCCGGAACCCCCGCCGGAAACCGACGGCCTGCCCCGTGGCGGTGGAATGCGGAGGGTGCGACCTGTGGGAGGCCGGTCCTGCCATGGGTGAGCTCAAACGCCTCATGGTGGAGGATTTGTTCACGCGAGCCCTGCCCGAAGCGCCTGAATGGACCTGGCTCCATGCCCCGGCCGAGGCACGCCGACACCGGATCCAGCTCCACTGGAACGGCCGCGAGCTGGGATTCCACCGCCGCAAGAGCCATAGCATCGTCGAGGTCGCAGCCTGTCCGGCAGCTGCGGAACCCCTCTCCGCCGCCATTCCTCGGCTGGCGGAAGCCCTGAAGGAGCGCATTCTGCCCACCCGGCCCCAGCGCTGGGAGCTGGCCACCGGAACCCCGGCTGGAACCGTCTACGCCATCAGCGAAACGGCCCGGACTTGGCGCCTTGAACCCGATGGCTGGCACCCCTGCCAGGAGAGCCTCGCCCACGATCACGGAACCTTTGCCCTGCAGCACGCCCTGGGCGGCTTCTACCAGGTGAGCCCGCCCTGGGCCGCCGAGGCATTCCGCACGGTCCTGGAGTCCTGGGACCTGCGTGGCGTGACCCTGTTCGACCTGTTCGGAGGCGTCGGTTTCTTCTCGGCGCTCCTGGGTTCCCGGTTCAATCATCGCTGCCTGGTGGAATACGATGCCACCGCCGTGGAATGGGCCCGGGTCAATCTGGAGAACCTGGGGCTGGGCGCAGAATGCATCGCCGCGGATGCTTCGGAGTGGGTGCCCGAAGGTCTGGGCGGTCCCGGTGACATGATCCTGCTGGATCCACCCCGGGCCGGGCTCTCTCCAGAGTTGTGTGAGCACCTCCAGAGCGCCCGCGCGGATAGCCTTGTCCTGATCGGCTGCGACGGAGCCTCCTTCTGCAGGGACGTGAAGCGCCTGGAGCCCGCCTGGAGACTGGAAGCCTTGGCGGCGCTCGACCTCTTCCCGCTCACGCACCATGTCGAGTGCGTGGGGCTGTTGCGAAGGGCCTGACGGGGAGGGTCAGCGTTTCTTCACGGTTCCGATGACGATGGCGGCAGCCTGCTCGTTGTTGTGCTCGTCGACCACCCGCACGGTGATGCGGTCCCCCTTGACGCGGTCCTTGGGGACCAGGAGATCGAAGCGCTCCTCCTTGGCATCGAAGACCCGGTCCTCGGGAGCCACCTGGAGCCAGCTGTCGCCATCCGCGGAGACATAGGCTTCCCGGATGGCTGTCAGCTCATCGCGTCCCGCGAACCTCACACGGATCGAGTCCCCTTCCGGCAGGGCCGTGAACTCGGGGATCGCGGGGGGGGTGTGGTCGATCGTGAAGGCCGCCGTGCGCCACACGGAGGTCTGGACCAGATTGAACGGCTGGCCCGGTGAATCCTCCGCAGTCACTTCCAGGCTGTACCGGCCATCCGGCACCGGAAGGGTGTCGAAGGTGAAGAAGCGCTCCCGCCAGGCCTTCTCCAGAATGATGGGAGCGCCCTTCTCGGGAAGGAGGCCGATGGTGAAACTCAGCGGATCGCCATTGGGATCGCTGACCTTGAACTGGAAGGCCTGGGCGCCGCGCCGGAAGCTGCGCTTCTCGGAACCCTGGTAGCCGAGGGCCGGAATGAGCTTCTGGGTCTCGAGGGGCACCCGTTCGATGCCGATGTCCTCGACCGGTGCGCTTCGCGTCAGGACCAGCCCGGGCGGCATGGTCTCGATGCTCTCCCATTGCGGGGGAAGATTGCGGTTGGCCCAGTGAGCCTGGACGCTGTCCACGACGGGTGTCGCGCCACCCCCCCTGGGGCTGGCCAGCTTCAGCCGGAACTGCGCGAACCGGGTGGGCTTCATGTTGGGTCGCTCTCCGCTCTTGAGGGGTGGCGACCAGGGGGACCACGTCCTATCCGGCGTCTCGGTGGAGCCCACACGGTACTGCAGCTCGACGCTGGTGCCTTCCGGCTGCTGGGCTTCCACGTAGATCCGGCCCCAGTCCGCCAGGGGCAGGCCCTTCAGCACGGGACTTTCAAGGAAGCCCTCCGTGGCCTGAGCCTCGGACAGCGTGTGCACTTCGGCAGGATTGGAGCCCACGGTCAGAAGGTCATTCCCGGAAGGAAGAAAGGAGGTCACTTGAGCGGTACCCAGGTCCTGCAGCACGGCAAAAGGATCGAGATCCCGAGCCTTGGCCTCCAGGGGGATGCTGAAGATGCGGGCGCGGTTGCCCGTTCCCACCAGCAGCTGGCCGTTCCAGATGGTCAAGGCGAACACCTGGCTCTGGGCGCTCTGCCACAGGGTTTCCGGGAGCAGGTTCCTATCCAGGCGGATGATGGCCCCCTTCGTCTGGGAGCTGCGGTCGGACCGGTAGGTCTCGCGCTTCTCGAGGTTGCCGGCCGCGAACCGGCTGGCGAGACCGTTGTTGGCCCCGGCATAGACGGATCCGTCGTGCACGGTCAAGGCACGCACTTCCTCCATGCCCGTGGCCAGCAATGTCTCGAGGCGATCACCCGTGAGCCTCACCACCAGCCCATGACCGTGGGAGCCCAGGTACCACCCGCCCTGGTTGTCCGGTACGAGGGCCGTGAAGGAGGCCTCTTCGGCGAGCTCGGCCACCTTCCGGCTCGAGCCTTCCCGGGCCACCAGAAGAACCGCACCCTTTTCCCCCCCGCCGGCCAGATAGAGGTCCGAGCCCTGGACCGCCATGGCCCAGATCTGCCGGGCCTCGATGTCCGCGAAGGGCTTCACGTCACCGGAGGGATTGATGCGGAAGAGCTTGTTCTCGCCGCTCGGCGCCACGATCAGATCCTGGCCCAGCCTTGCCATGGCAAAGACGATGCCGCCTTTCACCTGGGCCAAGGGCTTGACCTGTCCGCCGCTGAACCGGAACAGCTTTCCCTCGTTCCCAGCACTGAGAAAGGCTCCCCCGGAACCATCCGGGACAGCCGCCCACACCACCCCTTCAGGGAGCTGGGCCACCCGTCTCACGCCTGGGGCGAGCTTCAAGCGGCCGTTCGCTCCAATGCGCACCCCTCGAGGATCGGCACCCAGCCAGTCATTGAAGGAATCGAACACGGTCGAGGGCTGCCCCGCCGATGCAGGGGCGATCAGACATGCACTCAGGAAAACAGACGTACCCACATTCATCCAATACCCCATGTCACTCGATCTCCAGTTCCAGACTCACCATTCCGATCACTTCCCGCTCCAGGGGCAGGACCGACCGGCCGATGATGCGTCGCTGCAGGCGGTTGGCGGTGCTGTCCCCATCGCTGCCCAAGAGGCTGGCCACCGCGGGCGGGACACCTTCGATGCGGCTCCCGCGCAGCCCCGCGCCGGGCTGCGCCTGGACCAGCAGGCTGTAGGCGTGGTTGTTGCGCAGGGCGTTGTTGAGGATCCGCACGATATCCCCCAGGCTACCCACATCGATGGAGCGCTGGTCCGGATCCGAGTTCAGCAGGCTGAGGCCGTCCCCCACCAGCAGTGTGGCCTTGCCGGGCAGGGCCGATGAAGGCACGTTCACGTTGAAGGTGGCCGTCTCCCGGGCACCCTGGATGTTCTGGAGCGTCACCAGCACCGGCAACACCTCGCCGCGTTTCACGCGCGCCTTGAGGGTGCGCACGCCCGCGATGGAGGTGAGATCCAGCCGCTCCTCCGCCTTGATGGCCAGGGAGATGCCTTCGATGGCAGGCCGCTCGAAGGGATTCAGGGTGACGGCCTGCAGGAGCCCACCGATGTACTGAGCCATGCGGCCGGAGTTCAGGTCCGCCACCATGTTCTCCACCTGGATGGCGGGATAGCCGGTCAGCTTGATGTTCCCCTGCATGGACAGGCTCTGGATGCCCAGCCCCCTCACGTGCGTGTTCAGGGTCTGGTTGACCACCGTGGCCGTAAGGAGCGGCGTCAGCGTGGGGTGGTCCATGAGGTCGAACTTGAAGTTGAGGGTCCGCTTCCCGCCCAGGTTCAGGCCGATGCGGAGCGGGACCATGCGGGCTTCCGCCCCCAGGAGCGCGCCTACGCCCGTGCTGCGATCCAGTCGCACCGCTCCGATGGGCGCGACAGGCATGGCCATCTTGGTGGACGTGTTGTAGCTGGGGATGAGCCCGCTCACCGTGGCCGACCACAGCGGCAGATCCACGGCTCCAAGGTTGAGCAGCTGATGGCCGAAGAGGAACAGCCGCTTCCCAGACACGTGCGTGATCGTGCCTCCGGTTCCGAGCTCGAGATCGCCCCGCACCAAGCTGATGGCCACCATGCCGCCGGGTTCGATGGGGCTGGGCTCCCCGGCCGAGCCCTGGGCCGCCGCGCCTGTCGCCAGGAACTGGAATGGGAGACCATCCCAAAGGGCCTTTGTCTCGGGAGAGAGCTCGGGACCGAACAGCGGCAGGGGCAGGATCGAGCCTCCGCTGGGCACACCCAGGTCAAGCCCCGGCAGCTGGGATGCGGGAATCATCTGCCCCAGGAGCGATGACTTCAGCACCGTTGGGGGTTCCAGCTTGGGCAGGATGAGCGGAGTCCGGATGGCGGGCGCATCGGGGATGTCCTGCAACTGGTCGATCATTTCCCCGATGGGCGTGATGCCGCCGATGGGCTCCTTCTCGAAGGGGAACCCGATGGACAGGGCGCCGATCAGCTTCCCGTCGATGTAGCAGGGGGATCCGCTCATGCCCGCGACGATGCCCGTAGTGGCCAAAGGGCCGCCGCTGGCCTTCACAAGGATGAGGCTGCGACCAGGGGCTCCCAGAGGCCCCCCACCGTTGCGGAAGACCCCAAGCACCTCGAAGGAGAACTTCTCGATCTTGCCCCCTTCGAAGACCGTGCGCCCCTGCCCCTTCATGCCAGGCTTCACATCGCCGAGGGGCATGAACGCAGGGGCCTGGGCCAGGGCCACGGCGGTGATGAGCAAACTGGCCAGAAGGCGGAGGAGTGTTTTCATGCAGGTCTCGAGGTCACGGTGAACAGGCTATCAGGACTCAGAACGGGCACCGTTCTCCCACGACAGGCTGAACCTGGGATGCGCTGAATCGCGGATGGGTTCCGGCGAATCAACGGGCCGCAGGACCGCCGGACCGCTGCTAGTCTGGAGCCATGCGGATCCTGGTGCTGGGCGATGTGGTGGGCGAACCCGGGCGGCGTCTCGTCGAGACCCACCTGCCGGAGCTGCGCCGGAGTCTCTCGGTCGACTTCGTCATCGTGAACGGCGAGAACGCCGCCCACGGCCACGGCATCTCCGTGCGGATCGCCGAGTCCTGGCTCCGCGAGTTCGGCGTGGACGTGATCACCACCGGAAACCACGCCTTCGATGTCAAGGACATCACCGCCCTGTTCCAGAAAGAGAACCGCCTGCTGCGGCCCGCCAACTATCCGCCAGGGACCCCGGGCAGCGGCCACGTGAAGCTCCACACCGCCTCGGGCCAGGAAGTGCTGGTCATCAACCTCCTGGGCCGGGTGCACATGCATCCCTGCGACGACCCCTTCCGCACCGTCGATGCCATCCTCGCCAAGGAACGTGCCGACATCGTGGTGGTGGACATGCACGCCGAGGCCACCAGCGAGGCCCAGGCCATGGGCTGGCATCTCGACGGCCGGGCGGCGGCTGTGCTGGGGAGCCACACCCACGTGCCCACCCTGGATGCCAAGCTGCTCCCCGGCGGGACCGCCTACGTCACGGACATCGGCATGGTGGGCCCCTACGAGGGGGTCATCGGCATGAAGAAGGAAGCCAGCCTCAGCCGCTTCCTCAAGGTCAAGGGCGACAAGTTCGAAGTGGCCGAGGGCGACCTCCAGCTCCACGGGGTCCTCGTTGTCACGGAAGGGCGCAAGGCCGTGAGCATCGAGCGTGTGATCCGGAAGCTGTGAGGCCATGGATCCACGTTTCCGGCAGCGCATGGGCGAGACCCTGGAGAAGCTCGAGAGTGCCGGGCGGAGGCGTGTCCTGCACTCGGTGAGCCCGCTGGAGGGCATGCAGGTCGAGCGGAAGGGCCGTCGCCTCGTCAACTTCTCCTCCAACGACTACCTGGGACTGGCTCGAGATCCCCGCATGACCTGGAACGGCACCCTGGATGCCGGAGCCACGGCCTCGCGCCTGATCTGCGGGACCCTGCCCCTTCACGAGCGGCTGGAACAGGCCCTGCAACTCCTGAAAGAGACCGAAACGGCGCTGGTCATGGGTTCCGGGTTCCAGACCAACGCGGGCGTCATCGCCTCGCTCCTGGATCCGGAGATCGCCGGTCCCGAACCCCAGGTCTTCATGGACCGGCTGGGGCACGCCTCGATGTACGAAGGTCTCAGGACAGCGGGCATCCACCCCCTTCGCTTCCGGCACAACGACCTGGAGCACTTGTCCCAGCTGCTCTCCAAACACCCGGGTTCGGCGAGCCTGCGGGTGATCGTCACCGAAAGCGTGTTCAGCATGGATGGCGACCGGGCCGATCTGCAGGGACTTGTGGAACTGGCCCAAGTTCATGAAGCCTTTCTCTATGTGGATGAAGCCCATGCCACGGGCATCCTGGGGCCGGAGGGCGCCGGACTGTGCGCGGAAGCGGGCGTCAAGGGCCGCGTCGACCTCGTCATGGGCACCTTCGGCAAGGCCCTGGGTGGCTACGGAGCGTTTGTCGCCTGCGATGCCCTGCTGCGGGACTGGCTGATCAATCGTTGTCGCGCCTTCATCTACAGCACCGCCCTCCCGCCCACCTGTGCGGCCTCCGCACTGCGCGCCCTGGAGCTCATTCCAGGCATGGATCGGGAACGCGCCTTCGTCGCTCAGCAGGCGGACCGGGTTCGCGCCAGCCTGCGCCAGCTCGGCATCGACACCCTGGCTTCCAACACCCAGATCATCCCGGCGGTCTTCGGTTCGGAGCGCGACACGCTCGAGGCCCAGAGACACCTGGAGGACCAAGGCATCCTCGCGGTGGCCATCCGCCCCCCCACCGTGCCTCCGGACAACGGGCGCCTGCGCTTCACCCTGACGGCTTCCCATACGATGGCGGAAGTGGAACAGCTCCTGCACGCCTTGGGGACCCTGGGAAAGGCTGGCGCATGAGCCGCATCCTCCTGATCCACGGCTGGTGCTTGGACGCAACCCTGTGGGAGCCTGTCATCACGTCTCTGCCAGGGCACCAGTGCCATACCTTGGATTTAGGCTACTTCGGCCCCCCCCAACTCCACATCCCACTTCACATCGACCTTGCGGTCGGACACTCCTTCGGCTGCCTGTGGGCCATGCAGAACCCACAACTCGAAGGCATTCCCCTGGTATCCGTGAACGGCTTCCACCGGTTCTCGGCCGCTCCCGACTTCCCGCAGGGAACGCCGGTGCGCGTGCTGGAGCGCATGCTCCGGCGGCTGAGGGAGGCCCCGGAAGAGGTCCTGCAGGCCTTCCTCACGCGCTGCGGAGGACCTCCCCTTCCGGCTTCCTTCGATGCCCGACGGCTGGAAGAAGACCTGTGGAGGCTTCTCCACGACGATGCGAGGAGTCTTCGGGAAAGGCAGCCCGCACGGGCCTTGTCCGCGGATGACGATCCGCTGTTGCCGGTCACGCTTTCGGAACAGATGTTCCCCGGGGTCCTCCAGAGGCTCCCGCAGGGGGGCCACCTCCTCCCGCTCACGGCTCCCCAGATCGTTGCGGAGGTCATCCGGCAAGGCCTGCGTCCATGACCACCTGGAAGGACGGCATCGTCCAGCGCTTCGACCGATCAGCCCAGACATACGAGGCCAATGCAGGCTGCCAGCGAGAGATCGCCCTGCAGCTTCGCGACCGACTGCGGGAGGAAGCCATCCCCCAAGGAGCCAAGGTGCTGGAGGTCGGCTGCGGAACAGGGTTCCTCACGACAGCTATCCTGGGCGATCTGGCGGAATGCCAGTGGCTCGCCACGGACATTTCCCCACGCATGCTGGCGTTCTGTGCCGCCAGGATGGATCCCAGGGTCACGCTCCGCGTGATGGATGGAGAATTCCCCGACCTCGAGGTCAAGGACTTCGATCTTGTGGTCTCCAGCATGGCCGTGCAGTGGTTCCATGACCTTGGGGCAGGCCTGGGACGACTTCACGAGCTGGTCCGCCCTGGGGGTCTGCTGGCTGTCACGACCCTCGGTTCGGAGACGTTCCATGAATGGCGCGAACTGTGCTTTGCCGCAGGGGGGGAAGCCTCCGAGCCAGGGTATGCCACGGAGGCCGAGCTTCAGCAGCGGCTTGGCTGCGATGCGGAGGTGCACCGGCAGACCTGGCCCGTGCCGTTCGATGATCTCCAGGGATTCCTCCATCATCTGAAGAGCATCGGTGCGCGCACGGCAGCCACGGGCCATACACCCATGTCTCCGGGAACCTTGCGGAGGATCCTCCGGGCGCAAGAAGGGCGCCCCTTCACGGCCACCTATGACGTGCTGACGGTTCTCTGGCGGAAACCCCTTCACGACGCTCACCCCTAACTGACGGAGACACGCACCGTGTTCCGAACCCCATGCGCCTGATCCCGTCGAGAGCCCGTGTGCGGATAAGGGCCTGGGCCTATCGGGCCATGATCCGGGTGGTCCGATGGACCGATCAAAACCTGGGCATCCCTGCCCTCTTCTGGATGCTGCTCCCTTGGACGCTGTGGGAGATCCGCAGGCGTAGGAGGGACTACCGCTACTTTGCACGACTCCGAAGGCGGCTTCCCGAGCCCTTCTGGCGGAGGACCCGCGCCCTTCCGCATTTCATCAGGATGATATCCCGCTGGCAGGGAGGTCTCTGCGCATGTCTGCTCTACGATCGGCTCCGCACTCCTCGCTGGAGCCAACGGTGTCGCACCGAAGGCACGCCACCCGATCAGCATCCGGAATGGGGACGGCGACCGGTGGTGCTGGCCTTCCTCCATTCAGAGGGATACGCGACACTCCGCTACTGGCTGCGATCCCGCGGAATTCCCGCGGCAACCATGGTGGGAGGATTCCCTCCACCACTGGATCAGGCAACCTTCCTGGCAATCCGTGAGATGGCGGATTTCGCCTACGGATTCGAGGACTACCCACACACGTTTACACCGAATCAACTGAAGGCCATGATCCAAGCACTGAGGCCTGGTCGTGTTCTCGCGATCGCCCTGGATGGCATCGCCACCGCAGGACCTCTTGTCGAGCACCCCCTCGAAGGCACGTCCATCCGCCTCAAAGATGGTGCATTCCGCCTGGCAGCGCGATCCTCCGCCATCCTCATGCCTGTGACCATCGAGCAGACCAGCTTCCTGAGGTTCACCTTCAGGTTCGGAGAGCCCGTTCCGGAGGCATGGCTGAGTGATGCAGACCCCCGGCGAGCCCATGACCACCTTCTGGTCCGGCTTTGGGACGTAGCACGGCGAGATCCCTGCTCGCTCACATGGAGTACGCTGGAGTCCCTGGTCCCCGGCGAGAACCGCCGCCGGGTTGGCTGGCCATGATGGATGAATGCGGCACTGGAGATTCGATGATGCGTGGCGTATTTGTGACGGGCACCGACACCGATGCGGGAAAGACCGTGGTGGCCGCCTGCCTTGTCTCGGCCCTGAAGGGCCTCTACTGGAAGCCGGTTCAGACCGGGCTCGACGACCTGCCGGGCGGCGATACCGAGATCGTGGCCCGCCTGACGGGACAGGACGTCACCACCTTCCCTCGCCCCGCCTTCGAATACCGGGCTCCCCTCTCGCCGGATCAAGCGGCCGCGCTCGAAGGCGAGGTCATCGCCGATGAACGCATCCACCTGCCTCCCTGCGACCGCTGGCTGGTGGTGGAGGGGGCGGGCGGCCTGATGGTCCCACTGAACGAGCGGACCCTCATGATCGACCTCGCCGCCCGCTTCGGCCTGCCGGTGGTGGTGGCGGCCCGCACGGGGCTGGGAACCATCAACCACACGCTGCTGACCCTGGAGGAGCTGAAGCGCCGGAGCCTTCCCATCGCCGGCGTGATCTTCAGCGGTCCGGACCATCCCCGGAACCTTGAGGCCATCCGTCGCTGGGGCGGCGTTCCCATCCTGGGGCACATCCCGCGGCTCGATCCCCTGACGCGGGAGACCGTCTCCGCAGCCGCCTCCCGACTCGATCTCCGCTCCCTCCAAGGTGCCTGATGAACACGCCGACGCTCCAGGATCTGGACCGTGCCCACGTCTGGCATCCGTTCACCCAGGTCCAGACCTCACCCCCGCCCGTGGCCATCCGGGAAGGCCGAGGCGCCACGCTGGTGGACGCGGAGGGCCGGGAGATCCTGGATCTCATCTCCTCCTGGTGGGTGAACCTCCACGGCCATGGCCACCCGGCCATCGCCAGGGCCATCGGGGACCAGGCTCATCGCCTGGAGCAGGTCATCTTCGCCGGTTTCACGCACGAGCCTGCTGTGGAGCTCTGTAATCGGCTGACGTCAGTCCTGCCCGCCGGCCTGGACCGCTTCTTCTTCTCCGACAACGGTTCCACCTCGGTGGAAGTGGCCCTCAAGATGGCCCTGCAGGCCTGCAGGAACCGGGGCGAGGCCGATCGCACACGTTTCATGGTCTTT